>JALHLL010000019.1 GCA_022844575.1 bacterium | reverse complement strand
GCTAATTCCTCGATTATTGCTCGTTTGATGTACGATTATCAGCCGGCTTATTTTAATGAACCGGAAGACAAAGCTTTACCTTCGCGCTTTGGCACTAGTACAGGCGAAACAAATATTGAGCACGTAACGGAAGTAAGGTATGCTCTATTGAACTTTGAGATAATGTATCGTTGGAATATCCCGGGTACGTTTTTCGGATTTTCGGCAGGACCTCAAATTGGTTTTCCAATTAGTTCGAATCTGACACAAGAATATAATTTGGTTCTTAACGCAAATAGTCCTGCACAATTTGTTGCAACTCCGGAAGAAATAGCACAAAATGTAACCGAAGGATATGCTGCAAGATACAAAGATGACTCAAGAACATCAATCACGCTTTATGATGGTAAAGTAATTAATCAGTCAGGTATGCGCGCCGCAATTAAAGCCGGTGTACAATATGAGATTTTGCTTAAAAGGTTCATTCTTGTACCTGCCGTTTATTACAATTTCGGTCTAACAAAAGTAACAACAACAGATAACTGGTCTATAAGTGCATTGCAAATCGGTGCTGATTTAAGGATCGTACTCTAAAATTTGGTTAATAATCGGAATCAAAAGTTTGTATTACAACCCATGTGGTAAACCATATGGGTTTATTTTTTTTAATAAATGAAACAGTTGTGGGCTCCTTGGAGAGCAAAGTATATACAAAGTTTTTCGGAAGATAATGAAATGCCGAAATCGGATTGTTTCTTTTGTGATGCCGCTAAATCTGATGAAGTTGAAAAACACCTTGTTGTCTATAAAGGTGAATATGTCTTTGTGATTCTTAACAGATACCCTTACAATACAGGGCATATAATGGTAACACCAATAAGGCATTGTCATGAATTTGACAAGCTAAGTAAGGAAGAAGCTGAAGAATTGATGTTCCTGTTGCAACGTTCCACTAAAGTTCTCAACATTATCTATAAACCTGATGGAATCAATATCGGTGCGAACTTAGGTGAAAGTGCCGGTGCTGGAGTTCCTGGACATTTACATTTCCATTTATTACCACGTTGGAGAGGAGATACAAACTTTCTACCAGTTATTGCCGAAACAAAGGTAATCTCAGAATCATTAGACGAAACCTGGCAAAAACTTTCAAGCGAGTTTCTTAAACTAGTGGTTGTTCCTTAGAATCAGTTTCGGTATTCTGTTTCGACAAATCATTATCCTTCTGTACTTTTTGTAAAAATTCCCGTGCATAATCCATTGTTTTACTCGTTGAAGTCATATGAAGGGGTAATGTACCCTGTTCTTTCCAATCCCTAAAAAACATAACAAGAACGGCAGTAACGGGCACAGCTACCAATAAACCCCAAAAACCGAAAAAATGACTGAATATGAAAAGCGAAGCCAGTAGGATTATCGGATGAAGACCAATTTTTTCACCCAATACACGCGGTTCTACCATATACGCATTGATAAAGTGCAAGCCATTGATAACTGCAATGACCGCAACCACACCTAAAGTGGAATTTTCCGGCTGAACCAGAAGGACTGTAATAACGGCGATTATCGTACTTGCAATCGAACCGAAAATAGGTATAGGGTTTAGTAGCCCGCATATAATGCCCAAGACGATAGGATACGGAACACCGAAAAGTGCAAAAAATAACGATGAAATGCCTCCTATAAACAATGCAACAATTGTTTGCCAGCCAATATATGTACGAACTATTGAGTTTATTCTTTGTAAATCACTAAATACCTTTTGATCTTTTCTTGTTAGGATTTCCTTCAACAACTTTTTGAATTTAGGTAAATCCTTTACAAAATAGAAGGATAAGATAGGTATGAGGATAACGTTAATTACCTGAGATGCAAGTAATGATAAACTTGTGAGTAGTGATAAAAGTGCTTTCAGTACGGAAGTAAAAACGGACTCTAATCGAGGTGCGAATTCGTTTTGAACAATATCCCGTAAAGTGTCTTTCGGCAAACCGAGATCATCAAGCATACGATAGAATTTTCTACTTTCGAGGAATTTCTGACTACTTGTGACAAAGGAAGATACTTGTGAAATTATATCATCAAGTTGTGAAAAAACCGAAGGGAAAACAAATATTGCTATGGATGTTACTAACCCACCTAATGAAGCAACGATGATAAGCGCTGCCAACCATCTCGGAAACTTTTTTCGTTCGAGCCAACTAACTGACGAATCAGTCAGATATGCCAGCAAAAAAGCAACTCCGAATGGCAACAGTGCTACTCCCAAATCTCTAAACAACCATATTGCAAATGTGATACATGTAAGTAATAATGTACGACGAGCAATCGGATGTTCCTTTCTTAAGGGCATGAGAACAAAGATAGCAATACCGAAAATCATTAATGGATTTGCAGCAAAACCGCTTTGTATAAGGAAATATCCGAAACAAACGAGACCTGTGATAAACAGTAAGGAATTGAAGATTGTTTTTTCGTTCATATACAATAGATAAAGAAAAAGCGGTATTACAAAAATACCGCTTTCACATACTCGCCGATAAAGTAAAATAAGTATTAAACGCTCATGCAAATTTGGTCATAAGCGCGTGTCAAAGCACTTGCAATCATATCCGGACTTGCACCTTCAATATTATGTCGAGGTAAAAATCCGACAAGTTGCCCATCCTTCAGAATTGCCACTGAAGGAGAGGAAGGTGGCTGATTAAGATACTCGCGTACCCGATTTGTTGCATCTATATCTTGCCCTGCAAAAACGGTAAAAAGATTATCGGGTTTCACTTCATTTTCCAATGATCTAACGACTCCGGGTCTTGCGCTTCCTGCAGCGCAACCGCATACGGAATTGATGACAAGCAAGGATGTACCCTGTTTCTTCATCGCTGTATCAACTTCTTCAATGGTTCTAAGTTCCTCAAAGCCGTGTCTTGTTAATTCTTCGCGCATCGGCTGTACAATAAGTGGATCGTATGGCATATCTTATTTCCCTATTTTGAAATATTATGATAACTTTGACGATAATGTGTAAAAAATAGTGGCTAACAGAAAATGACTATGAAGGTAAAGATAACCTCGGTAAGTAGTGATGAGAGCGGTGAAATTACTTTACCGGCCTACAGTACAATAGGTTCTGCTGGTATGGATGTATATGCACACTGTGAAGAGCCCATCAATATTAAATCCGGTTCCGTACAATTGATACCAACGGGACTATCCATTGCATTGCCAAACGGATATGAATGTCAAGTACGCTCGCGTTCCGGTCTTGCAATAAAAAACGGAGTTTTCTGTTTAAACTCTCCGGGAACAGTTGATAGTGACTATCGTGGTGAAATTAAGGTGATTTTGGCAAATTTCGGAAAAGACGATTTTGTTGTTAAAAATGGTGATAGGATAGCACAATTGGTTATTGCACGATACGAACACATAGAATGGGAATTTGTCGAAACATTGGATGAAACGAGTAGAGGAGCAGGGGGATTCGGGAGTACTGGTGTTTAACTATATTAATTGTATATTTGAAACATGTTTATATTTCGTAACATAATTTTATGCTGTATAATGGTGTTGATTCCGTTTTCAACAAACGGGATAACACTTATAAAGCATTTGTGTTGCGGTGTCATAGAGAAAACCGACATAGTATTTTTTGCTACAAATGATATTGAAGAGGATGATCATCATTCCGATGATTCTTCAGTATGTTGTGAGGAAACCGAATCAGACGATTGTTGTGATGAAAATTCATTATCAGGTGGTGCCTGTGGTGATGAATTGGTAGTAATTGATGGTTGCGATTATTCAACAATTACTTTTCTAAAAGATACTGATAGTTTTCTTAAAATTATATGCACAGGTTATTTACCGTCAAAAGAATTTGCACTCATAGAATTACCGTTAACCGCAACAGTTCTCGTACCGCCGAGAGATGAACCCGATGAATTATCCTTATCACATACAAATCAAATACTCAGACTATAGGATTTCATTTCCTAATTACAAAAAAAAATAGTAATGAAAAACTACCCTTGCTCGGGTGGCTATTTATCCATTTTATTGTAGTAAAAAATGAAAGTAATTTTATATATAAGTATTGTACTTTGCGCCATTGCTAATGCAAGTTCGGCAGAAAGCTATTATAGGGGTAAAGTAGTTTCCGAAAATGATTCGCTTCCGATCGAAGCCGCTCGAATCGTTTGGTATGGAACAAAAAACGGAGTTTTGACAGACAAAAATGGCGAGTTCAGAATTAAGCCTGTATCAAATTCTCATGACTTAATCATAAGTTATGTCGGATATGAAAATGATACAATATGTACGGAAGAATTGACAACTGATGACTTTATGACCGTAACATTACGTTTAAAAAAATCGCAGCAAGAAGTAGTTGTGGAAGGGGAAGTCGCAGCAACTTCGATTTCGGCGGCAACTCTATTACCTACGGAAAAGTTATCGGTAAAGGAGTTTAAACGCGCGGCTTGTTGCTCATTAGCCGAAAGTTTCGAGACTAACGCTACAGTCGACGTTTCATATGCTGATGCTGTAACCGGCGCAAAGCATATTGAAATGTTAGGCTTGCAAGGAAGTTATGTTCAACTATTAACTGAATGCTTACCGACAGTTCGAGGTTTGGGAGGAGCTTTCGGTTTGGATTTTGTACCCGGTACATGGTTGGAAAGTATTTCCATTTCCAAAGGGGTTGCTTCTGTAACAAACGGTTATGAAGCCATGACAGGACAAATTGAGATTGAATTGAAAAAACCGCATGAAGGCGAAAAGATGAACCTTAATGCTTACTATAATCCGATAGGACGATATGAAGGAAATCTGGTTAATTCTTATAATTTTTCAGATGAATTCGGTACAACATTAATGCTTCATGCCAATACTCTTCAAAACAGATTAGATCCTAATGGCGACGGGTTCCTCGATATGCCGCAAAGAACTCAGTTTAATGTTTTGAATAGATGGCGATATGCCACCGAAACCGACATGATACAATGGGGTATTAAGGCATTAGCCGAAAATAGACTTGCGGGGGAAAGCGCATTTCGCCCCTCACAAACTATTGCCAGATGGAATCCATACGGCATAACGGTTAATACGGAACGTTATGAATTTTTTGCAAAAAGCGGTCATGTACTGGATGAGGACGAGATAAATCATCTTTCTTTTTTCCTGACAGGACAAACACATGCACAGCAGTCTTTATACGGTTTAAGGAATTATAGAGGAACTGAAAAAACCATAACCGCTCGTGCGGTTTTTACGCACAAATTCAGTGATGATAATGCTCTGGTAAGCGGTATAAGTTTTTTACATGATCAATTTGATGAACATTTCGATAATCTATCATTAAGAAGAACTGAAAATGTGCCGGGAGTTTTTTCCGAATTAACGTATAAGCCATTTGAGCAAGCAACGGTTTTGGCGGGTATTCGATATGATAATCATAATCTGTTCGGGAGTTTTGTAACCCCACGAGCAATGATGAAATATGATATAGGTGAAAATTCAACAATAAGATTAACAGCAGGGAGAGGGTACAGAACTGCAAATATTTTTGCGGAAAATTCCTCAGTTATGGTAAGTGCGAGAACAATTATTATTGATGAACCGCTACGAGCCGAAGAATCATGGAACTACGGAATAGGGTATGTAACAACCTTTGAAATGTTTGAAAAGGTTTTTTCCTTTGATGCTGATTATTACCGTACCGATTTTATCAATCAAATCATTCCCGATTTAGATAGATCACCGCGTGAGGTGCATTTTACAAATACGGGCGGAACATACTCCAATAGTGTTCAAGGCAGACTTGGTTCGACCATATCGGACAACTTGGATATCACTGTAGCATATAGATTTAATGATGTTCGATTTATTACGAACAATCAACTTCAGCAAAGAGCATTGTATAGCCCGCATAAAGGATTTGTGAGTATATCATATGCACCGGATTCTTGGCAATTTGATGCTACATGGACATTGAGAAGCAGTGGACGTATTCCATTTGTTGCGGAAGCTCATACTATGGCGAGCGATCATGCGCACGATTATGCCACATCATTCGACGCTTTTTCGATACTTAATATGCAGGCTCAATATCGTTTTCAGGGTTTTGAACTCTACGTAGGCGTAGAAAATGCTTTCGATACAATGCAACATCACCCGATTATTGATCCCCAAAATCCTTTCGGTGAGAACTTTGACGGATCATTAGTTTGGGGACCAATTATGGGAAGAATGTTTTATTCCGGCTTCCGATGGGTTATGGAGTGAGTAAACATCATAATTTTGCATAATTAGGATGATGTCATTTCACGGTTATGGATTCAGGAATAGCAAGTTCGTATAGAGAAGCAAGAATTACAGGGTCGGCATCGATCGTTTATGTGTTAATGCCGATTTTATTTTTTTGTACATATTTCACATCTTTTTCATTCAATGACTCGGTAATTGTTGTAAGAAGACCCGCAACAACCGGAAGAACCGTACAAAAGAGTGATTCTCTACAAAAGGACAGATTACAATTTCGTTCTCAGGTTCTTAAAGAATTACAACTTGACCTCGATGGACTTTTGCAGGGTGCGGAATTATCGAATACCCATATTGGAGTGAGTGCCCAATATATAGAGACGGGCGAATACCTCTATAGACGCGATGATGAAAAAAACTTTACTCCGGCATCAAATCTTAAACTTATTACCACAGCCGCTGCTTTGGAATACTTAGGTAAGGATTTCCGTTTTGTTACTCGCTTCTATTTAGATGGCTCGGCAAACAGGGGTGGGGAGTTTATAGGTAATATTATTATTCGCGGGGGGGGAGATCCGACCTTCTCGCAGTTTTTCTATCGAGATCCGGCTTTTATTTTTGACGCAGTCTATCGAAAGTTGGATTCCTTGGGTATAAATTCCATACGAGGTAATATCATATCCGATGATTCTTATTTTATCAATGAACCTTATCCTAAGGGGTGGTCAATAGAAGATATTCCGTATGCTTTTTCTCCGGAAGTAAGCGGTTTAAATTATAATGATAATCTTGTCGAATTTTTATGCGAACCGGGTATTGCCCCGGGCGAAAAACCACATATAACCATACAACCCGAAAATAATTATATTTCATATATTAATGAATTAATTACAACAGACTCTAATATAGCTTCAACGGCGGATGGAATAAGAGGTGCGGAATCGAATATTTATTATTTATCCGGCGGAGTACCCGTACGCACTAATGCGGATAATGTAATAATTCAAGCAACCGTACATAAACCGGCACTTTATTTTGCATCTGTATTCCGTAGCTATTTAGAAAGTCATGGAGTAAAAGTACGCGGTTCTCCTTTGGAATCAAATGAAATTAATTATTATCCCGAATACTCGACATTACTTTTAGTAGCTGAAAACTATTCACCCCGTTTATCGGAAATAGTGCTTGTTACCAATAGATTTAGTCACAATCTTTGTGCGGAAGTGTTGCTTAAAGCCATTGCGAAAGAGAAAACGGGCATTGGCAGTTATGAAAAAGGAATCGAATTAGTAAAAAAATTTCTACTGAAAAACGGAATATATGTTGAAAATTCGAATATTAGTGACGGTTCGGGTTTATCACGCTTGAATTTAATGTCGCCTCAGAACTTTGTAAAAGTTCTTGCTGTAATGTATCGTTCGCAGTACCGTGATGATTATATAGCTTCATTGGCATTGCCCGGTGAAAGGGGTACATTACAAAAAAGAATGATTAATTCAAGAGCGGAAACAAATATTTTCGCAAAAACGGGAGGTATGACTTCCGTTTCTACGATTTCCGGTTATGCCCTTACAAGGGATAGGGAGACTGTCGCTTTTTCGATAATGATGAATGGATTTACCGTACCTTTTTCAATAGTGCATTCTATACAGGATTTGGTATGTATGCGACTTGCGAGTTTTAGCAGGAAATAGAACAGTATGCCTTTTTTTGAAAAATTAGTTACGGCAAAAGATTGCAAAGCTCGTGCGGGAGTTCTTACGACCGATCATGGCATTATTGAGACTCCTATTTTTATGCCCGTAGGTACGCAAGGTGCTGTAAAAGCAATAGAGCACAGGGAATTGGACGAAAACGGCGTACAAATCATTCTCGGAAATACCTACCATTTATATTTACGTCCCGGAAATGAAGTCTTATCATCATTTGGTGGTTTGCATAATTTCAATTCGTGGAAAAAACCGATTTTAACGGATAGTGGCGGTTACCAAGTTTTCTCATTAAAAGATTTGCGAAAAATAACGGAAAAAGGTGTGGAATTCCGCAGCCATTTAGATGGTTCAAAACATATCTTTACCCCCGAAAAAGTCATTGAAACTCAAAGGATAATCGGTTCAGATATTATGATGCCTTTGGATGAATGTACTCCTTACCCTGCAACGTATGAGTATGCAAAAAAGTCATCTGAAATGACAATTCGTTGGGCAAAAAGAAATAAGGATGCTTTCGATAATTCGACACCATTATACGGACATAAACAATTCTTATTCGGAATAGGGCAAGGCAGCACTTTTCCCGATTTACGTCGTGAATGTATGAGTGCATTAGTGGATATGGATTTTGACGGATATAGTATCGGCGGACTTGCCGTAGGCGAGGAGGCGGAAAAGATGTATGAAATGACGGACATTGTAACGAATATTATTCCCGAACATAAACCGCGATATTTAATGGGTGTAGGAACGCCTGAAAATATTCTTAATGCAATAGAGTTGGGTGTAGATATGTTTGATTGCGTGATGCCAACACGCAATGCGAGAAATGCCACCTTGTTTACAACACGTGGAAAAATAAATTTACGCAATGCAAAGTATAAGTTTAGTCAGGAACCTATTGACCCTATCGTGCAAACATATGCAAGTAATTTCTCCTTAGGATACTTACGACACTTATTTATTGCGCAGGAGATACTTGCATTGCAGTTAGCTACTATTCATAATATAGGGTTTTACCTATGGTTAGTGAAGACGGCGAGGCAGAAAATAGTTGAAGGCACATTCCGTCAATGGAGCAACTCGATACAAAAAGAAATGAGTTCACAATAGTATATATTTTACATTTTCCGGATATCTTAATGAAGTTTTTACTGTTTTTGTTAGCAACCCCACTCTATGCTTTTTCCAATGCCTCACAAGGTGGTGGTGGTGGTATGGATGGTATGATGATTAATGTTGTCATGTTCGGTTCGGTAATATTCATCTTTTACTTTATGATTATCAGACCTCAGTCGAAACGTCAGAAAGAGATGAAGAAAATGCTTGATGATATGGCAAAAGGTGATAAGGTTGTTACGGGAGCAGGCATGCACGGAACAATAAGTGATATTGACCAAAATAAAGTATTGGTACAAATTGCTGAAAACACAAGAGTATGGTTCGATAAAACAGCGATTGTAACCGTTAACAAAAAAGAAAAATGAGAAAATTCGACAGTATCGAATCGGCTTTAACCGATTTGAGACAGGGTAAAATAGTTGTTGTAGTTGATGATGAAGATCGGGAGAATGAAGGAGATCTGATTTGTGCGGCGGAATACACCACACCTGATATTATTAACTTTATGGCTGTTCACGGAAGGGGATTGATTTGTACCTCCGTAACGCAACAAAGAGCTATTGAATTAGAACTGACCTCAATGGTGCCGGAAAATACGGCTCTGCACGGAACACGTTTTACTGTTTCGATTGACTATATCCATGGCACAACATCGGGCATTTCTGCACATGATAGGGCAGCTACAGTACAAGCACTCTGCAATCCTGCTACCAAACCACAAGACTTCGGAAGACCCGGTCACATTTTCCCATTGATAGCGTGTCCTGGTGGGGTTTTAAGAAGAGCAGGGCATACAGAAGCCGTTATTGACCTTATGAATTTGGCAGAGCTGGAACCTGTTGGAGTGTTATGTGAAATTCTAGCTGATGATGGCACAATGGCACGGGGCGAAGCACTTTTTGCTTTTGCAGAAAAACATTCATTAAAAATCATTACCGTCAAGGATTTGATAGCATATCGTTTATCAAAGGATTCGTTAGTACGTTTTGTTGCAGAAGCGCAATTACCAACGGAACATGGTAATTTTACTGTTAAGATTTTTGAAAACGTAACGGATGGTAAAGAGCATTTAGCTCTGATAAAAGGTAGTATTGATGGTACTGAACCCATTCTTGTACGAGCTCATTCCGAATGTATGACGGGTGATATTTTCCATTCCCTCCGATGTGATTGCGGGAAGCAGTTACATAAGGCAATGGAAATGATTGAAGAAGCCGGAAAAGGTGTTATCCTCTATATGCGCCAAGAGGGCAGAGGTATCGGGCTTACGAACAAAATTAAAGCATATTCCTTACAAGAACAGGGTATGGATACAATAGAAGCGAACGAGGCACTCGGCTTCAAACCCGATGCACGTGATTATGGTATCGGAGCACAAATCCTCAATCAACTTGGTGTACGGAAAATGATACTCATGACAAACAACCCGACCAAAAGGGTAGGACTTGAAAGTTATGGTTTGGAGGTAATAGACAGATTACCGATTGAAATACAACCCGTACCCGAAAATGAAGAATACTTAAAAACAAAAAAGTATAAAATGGGGCATATACTCAAACATTTGTGAGAGTTTTTACTCTAAGGAGAATATTCTTAAACATATTTTACTTTTTAACAAATTTATAAGTAAATGAGTAAAATTATATCTGAAGTGTCAATACAAAGAAGAAATCCGTGGATTAAGGAAATCCGAAAACTAAGTGGAAACTTTGGCAATGACGCTCAGAAGTTACAAAAAGAGTTGGAATATGAAGTGAAAAATGAAGGTGTTTCTGCACTCATTGATCACTTGCGTCTTTGCGGCAATATTCCTGAAAGTTACGGGCATGATACGAGTGAAGAGAAACTTTACTCTAAATATACTGACTGCTTACTTTCGTTAGCATTTACTACTTTAGGACTGAAAAGTTTAGTGTTAAAAGAAAGAGCAGACGCTGCTGATGTCGAAGTATTTGCAAATGATTACAGTTTCGTTGCGGATGCGAAAGCATTTCGTTTAAGCCGGACTGCTAAAAATCAAAAAGACTTTAAAGTCCAAGCAATGAATAGTTGGAAACGCGGAAAACCATTTGCTATGGTCGTCTGTCCAATTTATCAACTGCCAAGTTCCGCAAGTCAAATATATCACCAAGCAACAACTCAAAATGTATGTATCTTTACATATTCTCATCTAACTCTTCTTCTTATTTATTCGCAAACCGCAGGAATCATCAAGTCACAGAAACTTTTAAATAAAATATTTGAAACAGTACGAGCTATGAATCCTTCCAAAAATGCGACCGAGTATTGGTTGGGACTCAATAATACAATATTAACTTTTTCAAAGAAGATAATACCTATTTGGGATTATGAAAAAGGTGTTGCGGCTGAAAGTATCGCAATAGCCAAGAATGAAGCGTTAACATTTTTGGCCGATGAGCGAGAAAAGATTATCAAAATGAGTCATAATGAAGCATTAAAAGAACTTATCAGGGTTAGCAAAATCGAAAGTAAGATTAAAACTGTTAGTAAGATTTCCGATAACGATCTATTTACAATCAAATAAGTAAAATGCACATTAATGGGTATATCAATACAATCATCGATGGGAATTGTGTTGAAGTAATGAAAAATTTTGGTGAAGAACTGATTGATTTAACAATTACTTCGCCCCCCTATGATGATTTGCGGAATTACAAGGGTTTTGTTTTTCCTTTTGAGGATATTGCTAAAGAACTCTTCAGAGTTACAAAACAAGGTGGTGTAGTTGTGTGGGTAGTTGCGGATGCGACAATTAACGCATCAGAAACAGGGACGAGTTTTAAGCAAGCACTATATTTCAGGGAAATAGGATTCAATTTGCACGATACAATGATTTTTCGTAAAAAAAATCCCATTCCGCAGATTTATAGAAAAAGGTATAACAATGAATTTGAATATATGTTTGTATTTAGTAAAGGTGTAGTGAAAACACATAATCCAATAATGATAGAATGTACACATGCTGGATTAGAATTAAATGGAACAACATACAAGAATTACTCTAAAAATGAACAGATAAGAGAGAAATTAGCAAAACCGGTAAGAGATAAGAAAATAAAGGGTAATATTTGGGAATATGTTGTTGGAAAGAAACAAGAAGATCAGGAGGCAAAAGAACATCCGGCACCATTCCCGTGTGAACTTGTTAGGGATCATATAAAAAGTTGGACAAACTTCGGTGATATTGTGTTTGATCCAATGTGTGGGAGTGGTACAACTGCGAGGGTAGCTGTCGAAATGGGGCGTAAATATATTGGTATTGACATAAGTCCCGATTATTGTGAGATTGCTCGTCAGAGAGTCACAAGAATAGAAAGCAAACAAACTTTGTTCATGGTAAATGAGCCATAAAAAATTGGTTGCCTAAGTATAGTCAAATAAAGATGAAGTCTGGTTGAAATGTAATTAATTCTAATGACAAGTAGTCTTGAGTATTTCTGGTTTAATTTTTCCTCAACCTATCCCCAAACACTTTTTTGAATTTTTCAACTTTGGGTCTTATTACCATTGAGCAATATCCCTGATTAGGATTATCATTGTAATAATTGTTATGATAGTCTTCCGCCGGGTAAAATTCTGATTCCTTTACAATTTCAGTTACAATGGGTTTTTCAAAAGCACCCGATTTATCTAACTCTTGTTTATACTTTTCCGCTAATTCTTTTTGTATTTCATTTGTATAAAAAATTGCGGAGCGGTATTGAGTTCCTACATCCGCACCTTGTCTGTTTAATGTTGTTGGGTCATGAACAGTCCAAAACACCTCTAAAAGTTCGGTGAATGTAATTTTGCTTGGGTCAAAAACAATCTTACATACTTCAGCATGTCCTGTTTCTCCGGTGCATACTTCTTTATAAGTAGGGTTATCTTTTGTTCCTCCTATATAGCCCGATTGTACGGAAATCACACCGTTTAATTGCTGAAACACCGCCTCAACGCACCAGAAACATCCGGCTCCGAAAATTGCCGTTTCCGTTGTATTATTCATTGTCTTTTTTTCCTTCGTATGTGCAAAAGAAATTCTTTTGGGTTCCTTGGTACATGCAGTTAACTGCATTACAAAGAATGATACTATAAAACTAATGAAATAAATTTTCTTCATAGATCACCCCGAAACTTTGCAGTTGAGACGTACACATTTTTATTCGATTGCCTTTAGCCGCACGGTGTTTGGTATTTTTGTTTTCTTTATTACATACTTACAATAGAAAATGACATTACAGGAAGAGATAGGAAGAAGACGTACGGTTGCTATTATTTCGCACCCCGATGCCGGAAAAACAACCCTCACGGAGAAGTTGTTGCTGTATTCCGGTGCAATCCATAGCGCGGGTTCGGTGACAGGTGGAAAAAGAGCAACAACACAGTCTGACTGGATGGGCATAGAGCAGCAGAGGGGGATTTCCGTATCGTCAAGCGCGATGCGTGTTGAATATGATGGTTTTCTATTGAATCTGTTGGATACTCCCGGTCACCAAGATTTTAGTGAAGATACATATCGTACACTTATGGCAGTGGATTGTGCCATAATGCTATTGGATGCAGGGCGTGGTGTACAGGAGCAAACGATAAAGCTCTTTAAGGTTTGTCGTGATCGAGGTATTCCGATTATTACCTTTATCAACAAAATGGATCGCCCCGCATTAGACCCCTTCGAGTTGCTCGATAATGTTGAATCCGTTTTGGGCATTACTGCCGTTCCCTTGACTTGGCCTATCGGAGATGGACCTGAGTTTAGGGGTGTGTATGAAAGAAAAGGGCAACGTTTACATTTATTTGAAAGAACAGTCGGTGGGATGTATCGTGCGCCTGTTTCGGTCGGCTCAATACATGATACTTCATTTAAGGATATGTTGGGTGAAAACAAACATAAAAAACTGGTAGAGGATTTGGATTTGATTGAAACCGTGTTACCACCATTCAATCATGAAGAATTTTTACAGGAAAAATGTACCCCTGTCTTTTTTGGTAGTGCCATTACCAATTTTGGTGTTGAGAACTTTCTGCAACAGTTATTGGAATATGCTCCGCCACCGCAACCGATGCCTATATCCAATGGTAAAATGCTGCCGGATTCTCCGATTTTTAGTGCATTTGTGTATAAGGTTCAGGCAAATATGAACAAATCACATCGGGATAGAATTTCTTTTGTGCGGATTATGTCGGGTGTTTTTGAAAGGGGAATGAGTATTGTTCATGCTAATTCTGGGAAAGAAGTGAAACTGAATTATCCATTCCAATTATTTGGTCAAGATCGAGAAATTATTGATACGGCATATCCGGGTGATGTAATCGGTTTGACAAATCCCGGTCTTTTTAAAGTGGGTGATGTAATAAGCACAGGTACAGGTTTTACAATTCCTCAATTTCCACGGTTTGCACCGGAGATTTTTGCTCGTGTTTTCCCGAAAAGCGGTACATATAGCAAATCATTTAGAAAGGGTATTGAGCAATTAGGTGAAGAAGGGGTTGTTCAGATTTTTACCGATAAGAATGGTTCGCCAAGCCCTATTGTAGCTGTTGTCGGTGAATTACAATTACAAGTATTTACTTGGCGTATGGAATCCGAATATAATGAGGTTGTGAAATTAGATTATTTGCAGTTCAAGAGAATGCGTTGGTTAATTGGCGATGTTCTTCCCGCCACAGCAGTAGAACTTGCGTATGATGAACAACAAAGACCGGTTATAATGTTTAAAAATGATTGGGAAATGAATTATACAATCGAGAGAACACCGGGTATTCAGTTAGTTGAATCACCTACTTAGGAAACTGGTTCTAATTTTATAAAACAAAAGGCGGTTTGTACACCGCCTTTTGTTTTATTTCAATCTGCAATCACTAATTTATAAATACCCTTCGGTATTATATTCTTTTCCATTATACATTAAACGAATCTTAATAAGATGTGGTTTTGTTTCATCTCCAAGACTTGCCCTTGGTATGCTCATATCAACAACTTTATTACCTTCAACAATTGCTTTACAATAATCAGGTTCACCCATTGTTACCATGGTAATCGTTATACCGTCTTCAGGTGTATGAAAGTCACGAGGATCTGCAAAGAACATGAAATTTACAGGTGAACATCCTCCGCTGTAACTATATGATACCGTTAACTCTCCTGAAAGTTTAATTCCTGTAACTTGTACTTCGCGTGTACTTTCGGGTAGGTCTAAACCTGTTCCGGAAAAAATAATATGTGTAAACTCATCACCACGAGGATCAATAATGGGCTTTACCCTTTCAAAACGTAATGTACTTGTTACATTTGGCAACATTGTTATCGGATGTTGGAAATAAATTTCCAACACATCGTCGGTTACTGAATATGATGAAGCATCAGCCAAAGCGTTCAAGTATGTCTGATCGTAACTTCCTTCCGGACAGGCAACTTTTGTTGAAATAATATCCGATACTTTCATAGAGTATTCAGATAAAAATACTTTCGCACTATAGTCATTACAAACGGCTGTTCCTCTTGCGCTTCCTTTATCAAAACTGATTGTTATTTGTTGATCAGCGGGGATTAAATCCATAACAGGATCAGCAGGTTGGATATTATCTTTCGGGTAATGAACAATCGAATGTAATCTCCACTCGACACCATAATACTTTTCTAATTGTGTAACTTTAGGATCTTTATCGTCCGGCTCCCACGGGTCAATCGGGGTATGTTTACAGGAAGAAAAAAGAACGAGGAATGTCATTGCGAATAATGACAAAATGTGGTAACGTTTCATATACTTACCCTTAAAAGTTTATTGAAGAACATATCGTAAAATGTTTCTTATTCAATAACTGTTAAAGACAATATTTTGTTTCAATAAATTAATGGTCGGTTATTGAAAATTCAACTCTTCTATTACGAGATCTGCCTTCTTCCGTTTCATTCGAAGCAACTGGAGCTTCGTCACCCACGCCGATTATCTCAAATCGAGTAAAAGAAGTACCCTTACCTATAAGGTAATTCGCAACAGCACGAGCGCGAGCATAAGAGAGTGCTTTATTACCTTTTTCAGTACCTACATTATCGGTATGGCCTATAATCTTTAGTTTTAGGGTTGGGAATTCATTAAGCATATCAGCCAATCTATTTAACTCAGGTGCCGATTCATCCTTCAATGCGGATTTTGAAAATTCAAAGAAAATATTATTCAGTGCAAAATTCTGGCCTTTTTCAACCGGTATTAAAAACAGGTCAGCTTTTTTGGTTGTGAAATGCTTTAGGCTTCTAACATCAATGTTTTCAGAAACCGAAAAATACCCTCCTGCCTCAGCTCGATAACCATAATGACGACCTACCGGAAGTACCAAACGAAACTCGCCCGTAATTGAATTTGTTTGCGCGATTCCTATTTGTTTTCCTGTTTGCAAATCTTCAAAAAATACTTGGGCCTTTATAGGTGTTTTCGTTTTGTAATCAAAAACACCTCCCGTAATTAAAGCGACTGGTGCAATCGGAAGTTCAGGAGGGATATTGACTTTATAAATATCTTGACTGCCGCCTTCGCCAACCGAAGAGGAAACAGTGTAACCTATTTTCGCCGGCGCATCTATTGTAAAATATCCATCCCATTTTTCACTATTTATCAGTTTACCTAAATTTTGAGGAGGTGACCAATTTCTCCACGTAGTGTCCAAACGAGATGTTATATAAACATCATTATCACCATAACCATTATATCCATTCGAAGAAAAAAACAATGTCTTCGTATCGGGGGCTAAAAAAACAGTAGATTCATTTCCTGCCGTATTGAGCGAACTACCTACATTAAGTGGTTCAGACCATGTCAAATCATCTTCAAAAAAACTGACATATATATCCATTCCGCCTTTGGAGTCATCACGCTCTATACACATTAGTAAAACTTTACGGTCGGAGGAAATACAGTAATGTCCCTGACGCGAACGGCTATAAAATTTATAAATATTGAGCAGTTTCGGGAAAGCCCACCCATCATCATTTAATGTAGAAAGTGATACGCCATTTTTAGGAGCTAATCCGGATACATATTCATTTGCCACTAACATTCCCGAACCATCGGGTGTGATTGTACAGACAAAATTAGGATGAGCATCATTAAGTGGTGCTCCTATATTTATAGCTTTTGAAAAAGTCTTTTCATCAGGTTGAAGTGCTGAATACCAAATATCGGTTGCGGAGGTTCCCTCAAAATTTTCAGGATGTTTGTAACGTGCGAAATAAAGTGTTTTACCATCAGGTGAAATGACGGGAGCAGTTTCATCTGCATTTGAGTTAACGGAGTTATCTAATTGTTCAATGGAAATTTTATCAGCATATGGTACGATATTTATATCTGCACGGACGCTATCGCTTGAGGAACTTATTGCGATGGCATCAATTTGATTCCATTCGGGGACATCCGCCGTTTTCAAACGTACTTCAACTTCAACAACTCGAAACAGGGTAGGAGGAAAGAACACACATAAGATACGACCGTTCTTACCTCTCATGGTCGGGTTGGCAGAATAAACTTCTTTATTCTCGCCGGATTCAGAAAATACTGTGATTTTGGTGACGGCACTCGGATTTAATGCTTCAACAACTGCTACTTGGCGTATTATCATAGCCGAATCGAAAGCAACCCTTATAACATCGTCTTGGTCGGTAATATTTTGTCTCTGCGTTTCATCACCATTTGTTTCTTTGTCGGAAGTCCAAGCACATGGGTTCTTTACACCTTTAAAAGAATTAATTGAGGGTTTTCCTAGTATTTGCTCTGCACTGAACTGACCGCTTTCACGCCATGAACCTGTCACATAGATTAACTGAGATGCCCATTTAACGTCCTTCCTTTTATTCTTTGAAGAAACAAGCGTAACATTCGATTGGGCTAATATATTGTTTGATAATAAGATGCAAAAACTGAGCAGAAAATATAAAAACTGTAACCTATAAAACATACGGTACTGCAATGATGGAATAATAACGCAAAAATACAATGATTTGACCGTATTAACGTTTACGATTAAATACGTAATTTGCGAGAAATTCACTTATGCCAAGTTTAAGAAAGATTCTACCGCCTGTTTTATTGATTCTTTTCTTTTGGCAAGCATCAAGTGCACAGAAATTATTGATACCTATGGACTTGACCCAGACGGATCACTTAAAGGCCTATGGGATCACGTATTGGGCATTAACTAAAGGGGCAAAGTCCGATTGGTTGCTTAACTACCGTGGTGGTTCTTTTATGCTCGATTACACCGATGAATTTGCTGCGGAGTGCAGGATCAGGGGAGTTATGTTCGAGCAAATTGATGGTGCGAGAGCTGCGAAAATTTATGCCGAAGTACAAAGTGAAGAATCGAATACGGATGTTGTCCGTCTTGAAAAGCCACCGAGAATAGCCGTTTATACACCCCCGGGTTATAAACCGTGGGATGATGCCGTTACTTTAGTAATGGAATATGCGGAAGTAAAGTATGAGAAACTTTGGGATGAAGAAGTATTGCAGGATAAGCTAAAGGATTATGATTGGTTACATGTTCATCATGAGGATTTTACGGGACAATACAGCAAATTTTTTGCTGCTTTTGGCTCGCAACCCTGGTATATACAACAGGTAACACTTCTGCAAAATACCGCAAGAAAACTTGGCTATTCAAAGGTTTCCGAGTTAAAAAAAGCCGTAGTCGAAAAGATACGTGAATATGTACAAGGGGGTGGTTTCATGTTCTCGATGTGCAGAGGAACCGATTCTTTTGATATCGCTTTGGCTGCAAAAAACACCGATATATGTGAAGAAGTATATGATGGTGACCCCGCCGATCCTGACTGTCAACAAAAGTTAGACTTTTCACGCACTTTTGCATTTGAAAATTTTACCCTGTCTCAAAATCCTTATGATGTCGTTCTTTCCGATATTGATATGGGACCGACAATGATTGCACAACCCCAAAACGATTACTTTACATTATTCGATTTTTCCGCTAAGTACGATCCTGTACCGACAATGCTTTCACAATGTCATGTAAATGTTATCCGTGGGTATGTCGGTCAAACAACGTCATTTCGTAAATCGTTGATAAAAAAGTATGTTACCATTATGGGTGAACGTGAAGGTACACAGGAAGTAAAGTATATGCACGCTACAATTGGCAGGGGTACTTTTACATGGTACACCGGTCATGATCCCGAAGACTATCAGCACGCAGTTGGTGATCCGCCAACAGATTTGAGTTTGCATAAAAATTCACCCGGTTACAGATTGATTTTGAATAATATACTGTTTCCGGCAGCTAAAAAGAAAAAGCAGAAAACCTGAGGCATATAATGAGTGAAGCGGTTCGTAGAATGTTTAGTGAGATTGCTCCTAAGTATGACATTTCTAATACGGTTTTATCTGCCGGTATTCATCACCGATGGAGAACAAAAGCCGTAAGACTTTCCGATGCGAAAAAAGGTGATGCCGTTCTTGACTGTGCAACAGGGACTGGAGATTTTGCAATATCGTTTGCCAAAATTACGGGTAAAGATTCCACCATTATAGGTACTGACTTTTGTGCTCCGATGATGGAAACCGCACCTGAAAAAGCGCGTAAAAGCAATGTAAATATTGAATTTCGGGAAGCCGATGTTATGAATTTACCTTTTGAAAACGGTAAATTCTCCATTTCGAGTATTGGTTTCGGTATAAGAAATGTGGATAATCCATTACGAGGAATTTCGGAAATGGCAAGGGTAGTAAAATCGGGCGGCAAAGTGATCATTTTAGAATTTGGTCAACCGAAGGGTATGTGGGGTACATTATTTCAGTTTTATAGTACTAAAATACTGCCCATTATCGGTGGTATAATATCTGGGAATAAAAAAGCATATACATATCTACAGGAAACATCCGCACAATTCCCTTGTCGTGAGGAATTTGTCGCTATTATGAAAGAAACAGGCAAATTTTCCGATATACGATATGTTCCACTCACGGGCGGAATAGCATATATATATATAGGTACGGTTTCTTAACCGAATATAGGATATAAACAAGAAAATTTTATAGATGGAAATACTAAAACTAAATACAAGCGATTATGTTGCGACAGTAACGCTTAATCGGCCTGACAAAAGAAATGCTTTGAATAGTGAGTTGTTGAGTGCATTAAAATCTACATTTGAAGAAATAAACAATAATCAAAATGTTCGTGTTGTTATCCTTCAAGGTGAAGGAAAAGCCTTTTGTGCCGGAGCGGATTTAGCTTATTTACAGAAGATATCGGAGTTTTCCATTATGGAGAATTTTGCTGATTCCCGCTTATTACAAGAAACATTTCATACTATTTTTACTTGTTCCAAACCTGTTATTGCCAAAGTACATGGTGCAGCAATAGCCGGCGGGTGTGGTTTGGCTTCTGTCTGCGATTTCGTTGTAGCGGGAAAAGAAAAAGCCCTATTCGGCTATTCTGAGGCGAAGATAGGATTTGTTGCAGCCGTTGTCATGGTTTATTTAGTCAGAAAAGTAGGGGATACGAGGGCAAGAAAATTACTTCTAACTGCGGAGAATATCACCTCGACCGAAGCAGAAAGAATAGGTCTCATTACACATGTTGTTAATGATGACGAGCTTGATACTGAAGTAGACACTTTAGCAAAGAAATTAATTCAGAATAGTGCCTCATCTCTTTCTATTACAAAGGAAATGTTGAGGAATATACAGGGTATGTCTCTTGAAGATGGTTTGCGTTATGCTTCTGCAATGAATGCTTTTACCCGTATGACTGAAGATTGTAAAAATGGTATTGCGTCTTTTTTGAAATAAGCAATTATATAGAATGAATACAATAAAAAACCTTCGGTTGGTAAAAACCGAAGGTTTTTTATTTGCTCAAATACGATAAAATTATATTATCGTACGATAACGACCGGAGAACTGATCGAGCCGTTTGAGGTAGTAATACTCACATAATACGTACCTGCGCTTATACCATCAAGACTTGCATTAAAGCCTTTGAAACCGGGTTCCAAATGTCCTTTGTACAAGGTTTTTACATTTTCCCCAAGTGCATTTACCAAAGTTACTGTAGTAAATGATGGCTTTGTTAAAGAGAATCCTATTTCAGCCGCATCCTGTGCCGGATTAGGTGTTATCAATAAGGAAGATTGAGTTACAATCGGCTGTTCTTGTACAGATACAGGGAGAGGATCGAATACTGTTGAAACTACAGAACAAATAAAATCGAGACGCAATTGGTCTTCCAAATATGCAATAGTCCCAAACTCGTTTTCAGAATCATTTACGATTGAAAGAACAGGAATTTCGTTTATTGAGGGAAGGGTTTGAGGTAACCATGTCAATTTATCGAATTGCTTATCATTAGTAACGTTCTTTTTTTCAGACCAAGTTTGTGTTTCCATATCGAACACGGAGACAAAAATATCGGTAACATTAACTTCTTGATCTTCAAATGTATATGGAACGTAATCAATCCATTTTGCAACCAAATGTTTACCATCCAATGTTCTTGCCAACTGTATTTCATTACCTCTGTCACTTGTATCAGGTGTTAAAACCCCGTTTGTCATCTGTTGGAAAATTGGAGTACTTCCTGAATATTCTGCTACTGTTTTTATGCCCCAAACACCATTTTTTTTATAAGCATGGTTAATAACTGTTTTTCTTTCGCCATTTATCGTCATTACAAACGGGTAAACATAGGAAAATTCATCTTTCCCCGTAACTACAAAACCATGGCTATGGTAAGCTGTTGAACCAAAAAGTCCGCTTGCACCACGTATTGCCGTATCAGCATTGTTTGTAACAAGGTAATTTATAAGGACATTATAAGGCATTTTTTCAAAATCAGACCAAGTTTCTCCTTGATCGGTTGATTTTGATACACCAACCAAACGACGCTGGTCTTCAATAATAAGATCCGGAATCCAAAAATTAATTACAGTTGTATATAAAGTGCCTTCATTATCGGTTCCTAACAACGGATTGGTGTTGTAGCTTGATTCTTTAGAAACAGGCCCATCTTCATTAATGAATGGAAACTGCGATATAGCCCATTTCTCCGGCAATGTTCCTGTTGCTTCTTGTAAAGCCGTATTAGCTGACATAAATCCATATGTACCGTACTGACCTCTTACTCTCGAAGTATCAATAATGTTACGCGTATTAAGCATCTGAGCAAGATATACTGACGATTTACTTTCATCTGAAGCTATTGAACAACCAATTCCCCATGTCATTAAATCCTTATTATTATTTTCCGGTTCTGAGAAAGGGAAAATGGTAGGAACTGAACTACCTTTTTTGAAAACGATGTTGAATCCGTTAAAAAATTCCTTAACCTTAGTAGTGGTTCTCAAAACTGGGGCAATAACCGTATAATCAAATTCAGCAATATTACTACTACCGGTTGGGTTTGTTATCTGGATGGATGGATAACGTGCCTGATCATTATCACTATCAATCGGGTCATATACCAGTACATTCTCCGACCATGTCTTACCATTGTCTTTACTTCCGGAAATGTAAAGGTTACCCCTTGTTGCTTCATCAGCTCCGCGCTGAACCTTAACATACGTATTAGATTTTGGTTCATAAACGAGTGGAACCGTTCTTCCTAAGTAAGAAAAAGCATTAAAGAGCTTATCTACAATGTTAGCTGATGAAAGTGTTGACGAACTCTTGTCAACTTTTTTAGAAGGCGGGTGATAATATTCGACAGTTTCAGTCGGACGCTTCTGATTTTGCATCGAATTTAGTTCGGCTCGAGTCGCCAATTTCATCTCTTGTGCCGAAACTTGTAAAGTTAGGGCAATTGATAGAGTAATTGGAAAAAAACGTTTCATAATTTTATCAAACAGATGTGAAGAAATGTTAACGTAAACTTAGCGAAATTACATTCTAACTCGGAACTTACAAAAAAGACATGGTTATTTAACAGTTTTTTAGAGTTTTTGTCAATCAAGGTAGGTTTTGAATGTAATTTTGTGCGAGCGTTTTTACCCTTATTCTACATAATCAATGATAAACCAATCTCTTCACAACGCCATTACTAAACTATGGGACTCAGTCAATAAGTCTTCCGAAATGTTATCCTCCATTCGATATGAAAACAAAACTCTCGTTTCTCAGATTAACCAAACCGTGAGCGATAAGGAGGTCGTTCTGGATGAATTGAGAAGAACAAGGGATGAGATAAACCGCTTGAGGGGGGAATTCGAGCAAACATCACTGAAAGTACTGGAGAGTACCAAAATTGCTGAGGATTTTCGGCAATTGGAAACACGTTACGAAGCGGTTGAGAACGAAAAGGAAGAGATCAAGAGCTTATTTACTACGCTCCAGAATCGGAATATTGAATTAGAACAGACAATATCAACCTTACAATTAGGGGTAAATGCCAAAGATAATTTGGCAAAAAGGGCTGATCAACTTGAATCCGAAAATCATACTCTCTCGTTAAAACTGGGGGAAATGCTTGAGTTCGAGAAAAACCTTGAGATTATGCGGAGAGAACTTGCTCGTAAAAACTCCGATGTTAACTCACATCTTAATGAAGTACAGCGGCTCAAGAACGAAAGAGCCGAAATGGAAAGTAAGTTGTTCGAAATACCTCGTCAAAGAGATGAAATTACATTGTTAAAGCAACATGTCGAGCAATTGACCTCAGAAAGGGATGAGTTACTTAAAACGCATGAAGAAGCTCATGAATATAGCAGACTTCATAAAATACAACAAGAAAGTATTGATTCTTATTCACAGCAGATTCTTGATTTAAAAAGATTAAACGGTCAGTTGGAGAATGAAAAAAATGATAAAGAAAAACATATTGAGATACTACAAAGAAAAATAGATGAGCAAACAATGACGCAAGAGCGATTGCACCTGCAGTTGCGATCGGCGCGTGAGTATGAACAGCAGATTTCCGAACAGTTAAAGTCATTGGATGATTATTCGGCTCAAGTAATTGAAATGAGAAAAACAATAACACTTAGAGATGAAGAGTTGATAATATCAAGAACCAATGAAAAAGAATTGCAACAATTAGTACAAAAAGAGCAGCAAACAATATGGGTACTTAATGAAAGAATAGGGAGTTTAACTACTAATCATGAAAAATTATTATTAGACATATCTGAAGTAAAAAGCACGAATGAGAAACTGACAATCACCCTATTGGAATTGCAGGAAGTATCACAAAAGACAGTATCGGATAATTCGGAACTTGTGAACGAGTGTAATAATTTAAAAGAGCAGAATGAAACTTTATTCAAGAAGAATTCTGAATTTGAAGCAGGTCTAAATGTAGCGATTACGGAAAATGAAGTACTAAAATCAAAAACAAATGCTTTGACGATAGAACTTCACTCGGCTTATGAAAAATTAAAATCTGAAGAGAATAATACTGAATTGTTGAAGGATGAGTTGAATAGTAATAAAGAAGATACTATTCAACAACTACAGAAATTAAATGATGAAATCCTTAACATTAAAAGCGAACTAAATGAGCAAATTAGAACGGCGGCTGAATTGGAATTACTTAATCAGAACCTTCTAGATAAAATATCGGATATTGAAAGTAATTACTCTCAGATAAAAGAGGCACTTGCCGCTGCATCGTCCGACCTTGAAAACCTTGTTGACGAGAAAGAAAAAATGTTACAGGAGCAAAGGTTTTTAATTGAGAAATTAAATAACGAACACGAGATTGAACATGACAATAGAAGCAGGGAAAAGAAAGAGCTCGAACAAAGAATTAATGACCTCAATAACGATAAAGAAATTAAGTACAATGAGATTGTAAGTTTACAAAGTCAACTTTCTGTTATGACATCGGAAAGGGATGAATACTTAGGGCAAATTTCGTCCATTGTCGGTGAAAAAGAAGAAAGTATCGAGATGAATGAGAGTAAGTTGATTCTTTTAACTGATGAATTGAAAAAAATACGCTCTACCGGCGAAGAAATCTCTGAAGAAAACATTGAGTTTCGCCGCCAGATTGATATCTTGACAAAAACCCTTGATGAAAGAAACGCCCAATTAGAGCAATTGAGAGAACAATTATCAACTTTATCCAAAGACCGATCAGCGGATGAGATGCAGATAAGACAGAAAGAGAAAATCATTAATGAATTAGCAAATAAACTAAATGCTGCATCTGTAAGAATAGCACAATTCTCGTCTGCACATGCGGAAGCATCCGTATCAAATCATTCTATCAGTAGTAATGCTTGGTTAAGAGACGAAAACAAAAATCTACATACGGAATTGCAATCATTAACAGAAGAAATTATTGCCTTACGATCCGATCGTGACTCTGTTAATGCATATAACTCCACTCTTACTCAAGAGGTGAAATTATTAAGGGAACAATCCGAAAACCGAGAGTCGAAAATTTTTGCAATGAAAGGAGAACTTATGCGACTTAAGAATCAGATGACAATAGCTTACGATTCCGAAAAGTCTTTATCTACGGAAAAAGAACGTTCGATTCCGAATGAGAGAACTGATTTGTTGGCATCTCGGATAAAACAAACGGTCGAAAGCCTTGAAAAATTTCTTTAAATGAAACTGTTTTTTTGCTTCAAAATTTGTAACCATTCGATCTTTAGTGTGTCTATTATAGCGAACCAAAAAACGTAATAATTATGGCAGCGTACTTAAACAGATTATCTACAGAAGACTTGGAAGAGCGGGTTCGTCGCTTTTGCGAGGGAGATGTTGAGTCGTTTCAAGTGCTATACCGCCATTATGCGAAAAATGTTCTTCGCTTTTGCGTTCGGATGCTTACTGATTACGCTGCTGCCCAAGATGCTTTACAAGAGACTTTCATACGGGTTTATGAACATCGGTATGAATGCAGAGGAGAGAATTTTAATGCTTGGGTTTACACCATTGCCAGAAGGGTGTGTTACAATAGTTTAAGGTCTAAAAAAGCATTTGATGAATTTAATGAAGAATACCATTGTCAACAAAAACAGCAGTTTTCTGACACAGGAGTTCAACTTATAATCCAAAAAGCTTTAGACCAAATGCCTTTTGTACTCAAAGAAGCTTTAGTATTGAGAGAGTACGAAGGGTATTCGTACCAGGAGATTGCAGATATTATAGGTAGTGATTTATCATTAGCCAAAGTTAGAGTCCATCGAGCAAGACTCTTATTGCGTAAAATTTTGGCTCCTATTATGGAGGAGCAATACGATGTTTGATGTACTTGTATCAAAATATATAGACGGTATTTTAACCCCCGATGAGGATAAAGAATTAAGAGCAATTCTTTCTGAAAATCCTCTTGCTAAAGAGCAATTCAACTTAGCCGTATCTCTTCACATAGCTATGACGGACATTGAAGAAGACGATCAATTAGACGATATTGTTCTTCAGA
>JALHLL010000018.1:12690-26502 GCA_022844575.1 bacterium | reverse complement strand
TGGCACAAAAGGTAAATGTCGAAGGAACTCACCACTTATTGAACATTGCCCAGAGAGTAGGAAAAAGACGTAATGTACCTGTCAAATTCTTATTCCCGAGTACTATCGCTGTATATGGAATACCTACACTTGAAGAAAAAATGAACGCGGGTGCGATTACGGAAGACCAGTATTTAACACCTATGACAATGTACGGTGTTAATAAACTTTACTGTGAGCATCTCGGCAGATATTATGCCGACAGATTTAAACAATTATCTGAAGAAAGAGAATCAGGGTATATAGATTTTAGAGCTGTGCGTTTCCCCGGTTTAATTTCCGCTTTTACAGTACCATCCGGTGGTACAAGTGATTATGGACCCGAAATGATACATCATGCCGCTCAGAATAAACATTATAATTGTTTTGTTCGTGAGGATACTAAAATACCATTTATGGCTATGCCGGACGGAATTAGGGCATTGGTTGAATTAGCGCATGCACCACTACAAAAATTGACCAGAAAAGTGTATAATATAGGTGCATTTGCACCCTCGGCAGAAGAGTTCAATCAACTTGTACAGAAAGCATTTCCGAATTCCTCTGTTGCATTTCAGCCGGATATGCGCCGTCAGGGTATTGTTGATTCTTGGTGTTCCGATGTAAAAGATGAGTCAGCACTTAATGATTGGGGATGGAAGGCAGAATATGATTTCGAAAGAACCTTTTTTGAGTATGTAGTACCTAATATCAAAAAAAGATATTCTTAAATAATAATATCACGATTTACAAAAAGGGTAACTGATTATTTTTCGGTTATCCTTTTTGTAATATATAAATCCAAGCAGCCTTTACCTTCTTGTCTATCGGAACAGAAAATGCTCTTATTATCGGAGAGTATGATAAAATCCGAGTCGTTTCCTTCCGAATTAATATCTGCTAATGGAATTGGTGGCTGCCATACACCTTGATCTCTGAAAGACATAAGAATCTCGAATCCACCTTTTCCTCCCATGCCGTCCGATGAGAAATAAAGAGTATCGTTTTTTACAAGATAGGGGGTTATTTCATTACCGGGTGTATTGATGCTCTCACCGATATTTTCCGGTTCTGACCATGTATTATCACCTAATTTCTGCATTGTCCATAGGTCAGTTCCGCCGAAACCTCCGGCTCTATCGGATGCAAAAATCAAAATAGTGCCATCGGCATTTACGGTAGGGTGTGAATTAAAATCTTCAGATTGTGCGATTGTTGTTTTAGATGCCATAGGTAAAAACACGCTGTCAGCCGTAGTTGAAAACAATGACATTTGTGAACGTCTTTTGCCTATCGAAGAAGTACTAAAAAACACCCGATCGTTTTGAGTAAAACGCAAGAACAATGGTTTTGGCTTGAGCAGCAATTCTTGTGTTGTAATCGAAGCGGATTTCTCTAACTGAGAAAAACCAAAGTATTTTACGGAAAACTGCGTTTTTGAACCCGAGCAGAAAAGCATGAGAGATTTCTTAGCATAGACGGTCGGTGAATATTCATCATCAACTGTATTCAGTTGCTCAATATTCTTAGGCGGTGTCCACGTATTCTCATTTTGGGCGTGTACATTAATGACAAATGAAAAAAACAATAGATAATATGGTAATACTAATCTCATTGATTGAATAAATAGGATTAGTATTGTTTTTTAATGGAGACGGAGATTATTCGCACCTCTTCAGAACCACTGCCGCTATCGGAAGACGTTGCAGCAATAGCATCAACTATGTGCAGCCCGTTTAATACTTTTCCGAAAATAGTATAGCTTTTGGCAAGCGAGAGATTAGTGAGACAAATAAAAAACTGACTTGTATTTGTATTAGGACCACTATTTGCCATAGCAACTACACCTCGCTGATATCCACTCTGATAACTCGGTGCTTCAGGACTAAGTTCATCCTTAAATGGTGAGCCATAAAAACTTTTTCCGCCTGTACCCCATGCGGCTTTTAGTTTCGGGTTCTTCGTTCTTTCATCGCCGACCTGTATGACAAAATCTTTAACAATTCTATGGAACAAAATACTATCGTAGAATTTTTCTTTTATTAGACCGATGAAGTTGCCTACCGTCATCGGAGCATCTTTACCGTAAAGACCTATTGTAATTGTTCCTTTTGTTGTTATCATCTCAACTATTGCCGTTATCTCAGCTTGGGGTTCAAGTAAAACAGCACTCCCATTACTTACAATCTGCCCTTTTGATGAAACTGCAAATAAGAATGCGACCAAAAAGGTAAAAATGAATTGTTTACTATTTGTCATAGATTCTTCGGTAAAAAAAAGGCGGGAGATATATATAAACTTCCCGCCTGAATTGTATGTTTATATACTTAAAACTTTTGCACGGTCATTTCTATCTTTACATCCGGTCTATCGTTCTTATCGCGTTTCGAATTTACAATTTTATCTGCAACATCCATTCCGCTCAATACCTGACCATATACCGTATATTGTCCGTTCAACCAAGGGGAGTCGGCAACGCAGATGAAAAATTGCGAACTTGCGCTATTCGGATCATTTGAACGTGCAGCGGAAATAATACCTCTCTTATGGTCTATTTTATTGAATTCCGCAGGTACTCGTTTTTGCTACGTATCGCCCATACACCATGTGCTCGGGTCACCTTTGCGTGAGTTAGGATCACCACCCTGAATCATGAAATTAGGAATTACTCTATGAAATGCAGTACCATTATAATATTCGGAATTAGCTAATTCCTCGAAGTTTGCAACATGTTTTGGCGCAACATCATTAAATAGTTCTATGATAATATCACCAAGTTTTGTGCCGCCTTGTGTTACCGAAATAACATACCGTGGGTAATTTTTGTCTTTCGAATCAACGGGGGCAACCCAGCCCGCAGGAGTAACGACCATCTTTTTCTGCTGTCCTTTGTTTGTTGAAGATTTTGTAGGTTTTCCTTTGTTTGTTTTGTCTTTTTGGGGTGTTTGTTCAGTTTGCCCCTTACCTTTTTCCGCAGTCATTACAAACGGTGTAATGGCCAGAATCATAATGAACAAGGTAATAAGTGGCACCAACAATGTTTTTACTTGCTTTGTCATAGGTATTGATAAGTAATTGTACAAAATTTCAATGTAATCAATAGAAGTACAAAATTACGGTTATGAACGAATTCATACACTCTATTGTTTGGGCTGGTGGACGATTTTAGGGGCAAAATCCTGTTTAGTCTCCTGAATATCACATCGTATGGCTTTGGCGAGAGCACGTATTGACTGTAATTGCTTGCGAACGCGTACTCCGGCTTCTCTATTTTCCTGTTCAAAAAATTTTCGGTAATCGGTTTCAAGGTTTCTAACCAGCTCAACAAGTTTTTTGTATTTGTCCATGGTATCAATCTATTTGAAGTGGTATAACGTTATTGCCGCCATTCTGTTTAAGGCGTATAAAATATGTCCCGGAACTATACCCGTTCAAGGAAACCGTTTTTTGGAAAGTTCCCGCATTAAGAGTTTCCTCCAATACGATTTCTTGTAATTGCCCGAGTGCATCGTATAGTTCAATAATAATATTATGTCTGTATGTCACATTAAGTGTCAATGAAATCACATTTTCCTTTACGGGATTGGGAAAGAGGTTTGTTATGGAAGATGCCGGCGGTATGGATTGCCAAACGAAACCGCTTGCTATATTTCTTTCTATTGCAATATTCTGAGCAGATTTCATAAGCTCTTTTAAATCTTTTACCTTTTCTGATACACCGATAACAAAGCCTACATCGGTACTCTCATTTGGTTCAAGAACAATATTTCCGGCACCAATTACCATACTTGCATCACCTATTGCAGATTCTCTATCCAATACACCCCTACTTATACTATTCCATTTCTCACGTAGTACAAAACCATTATGTAAACTTATGCCATTGTCAATAGCGGTATAATTAAGTTGCTGAGGTGTAGTCAATTGAACAGCTACAGCGGGCAAGGAATCTATTTCAACATTATAACATAACCCGTAACCGTACTGATTATCGAAACCGACATAATTATTATCACCTGCCGGTCCTATATCCCAATCGAAGAATAATCCGAAATAAATGGAATCGAGTTTTTTATTAGTATTATTGGTAATGCGATAGTTTAGGAATACTAAATCTTTTGCATCGGTCGTATTAAACTGATATGTTTTTTGCTCAATATCAAGACCGGCTCTTGTTATTGAATTTTTGTCTGAAAAACGAGTTGCACCATCTAAAGATGAAATACTACCGGGTTTTGTTAGCTGAAAAATATCTATTGGTGCAAAGTCTCTGTTTTGAAAACCGCTTTGCGAACCACGTACTACATTTGAAATACTATCATATGATGATCCTGTAATTAGACCTGCTTCATAACACAAATTTGAACCGTTTTTCCAACGTAAGCCCACTCCCTGTGTATTATTAGGGTAATCATTATAGCATAAGTTTCCTCTACTATTTACAGTAAGTGTAATATTATTTCCATTTATTGTGCGATATGTGGGATTCAATAAAATTGTAAAGTTTTCCATTCTTGTAAAATTACCCGTATCGGATATAATAACCGGAAATACGGCTAAAAAATCAGGAGGACAATTATTCGGAATTGTAAATGAGCATGGTATTTGTAATGATTTTTCTTCCAGACTCCCCATTTTGCCAAGAGTGTAGTTACCATTAAGTATCGGTAATGTAAAATCTTTAGGAGAAAGTACTTCCATTGTTGCATTTGCCAAAGGGGCTAGTACATTTTTTACCGTTAAATCAACAGTAATTGTTTCGCCTGCCTCATATATTCCGTCATTAAACTCTTCGATTATTGAAACAGGTAATAAACGAACCGCCCTCACATTTTTTTCCGCAACCGTTTTATATGCATTTATTCTACCGGTACCCAATAATCCTACAAATTCTTTATTAAGTGTATCTATATTATCGGTAGTGGCTTTAATATGCTCATTGATTTGTTCGGGCGTATAATCGGGGTATATTATTTTTGCCAAGCCAACGACTGCCGCGGCACAAGGTGAAGCCATAGAGGTTCCGCTATTATAGCCATAGTCTCCACCTAAAATGGTCGAGATAATATTTTGCCCGGGTGCTGAAATATCTACCGTATTATGAAAATTGGAAAAGCTTGAACGTGCATCGTCACTTTTTACTGAGGCAACCGATAAAGCTTCGGGATATGCTGCCGGATAGAATGCTCCGTTAATTCCTGAATTGCCACTTGCAGCCACAACAACAGCACCCAGAAGAACTGCTTCTTTAACGGCTTCTCGTTCAGATTCTTGATAACCCTGATTACCCCAACTACAATTAATAACTTGCGCTCCGACGGCTGCTGCGTACAAAATGGCTTCATGTCCAAAAGCTACACCTTCGGCCGGTTGGTCTGTACTGATTTTTATAGAGAGTATTTTTGCAAAAGGATTCGTGCCTGCAATTCCGATTCTATTGTTCGTTACTGCGCCTGCAATTCCGGCAACATGAGTGCCGTGTAAATGACCGGGTGAAGGATTATTGTCTCCTTCATTTGCCACATTGCTCATAAAATCCCAACCATGCCAATCATCAGTAAAGCCGTTTTTATCATCATCAATACCATTCGATCTTTTATCAATTCCGGAATTGTCCTTACCATCCTCACCGGGGTTAACCCAAATATTTTGAGCCAAATCAGGGTGTGTATAATCAACACCGGTATCTGTAATTGCTATTATTACTGAACTGTTTGGAGGGATTATATCTATTGCTTCCGGTACTTTTATATTGCGTATCCAATACTGGTCTTGAAATAATGAATCGTTAGGTGTGAAAAGGAGGGAGCGTTTATATACAGGTTCTGCATACTCTATAAAGGGGTAGGATTTTAGTTTTGAAGAAAGAACAAAGGGATCGATGGTATCATTATATTCAATAATGGCTATTCTTTCCAAACTACTATTATATGAAGTACGAAGTAAGGAGGTATTAGATTGTTTTTTGCGACGAATAGCTTGTAAAACTGCATCACGAACATACGGTACCGAAGTATGATTGACGAGAATCGGTTTCAAAGTGTTTATAGCACCGGAACGACTATTGTTCAACCAGTCTTCATATTCGACCGAATTTTCACGAAACTTAATAATAACCCTGCCCGATATTATTTCTTGTGCCGAAACTATATTGAGAATGGTAAAAAATAATAATAAGGAAAAGAGTAATCGTACAATCATTGTAACTCCATGATACGCACTATTGACTACGTAACGATGAAATAGTTACATATTTTGTTTCATTGTTCTCGATAACGAGCCATATATGTCATCTCTTCATTTCCTTCCAAATCTTTTAAACGTTGTTCGCTTATAAGATTACCGTAAATAGCAATATCGCGTGCAAACATCTGCAAACGTTTGCTAACGCGGTCGTTATTCGGAGAGCCATGTTGACTAAAGTCAAACTCCGAAAGTCCTACACCGTATGGTAAGGACCAACCGTAACATTGTCTGATAACGGTACGGATATGATCCATTGCGGTTAATCCTTTATCATGGGAGGCGCATATTATTCCGAACAGTTTTCCTGCAAATTCCGTCCAAAAATAATCAAGAAAGTTTTTTAGAATGCCCGACATGGAACCGTGAAAATCAGGTGTACTAAGTATATAACAATCTGCATTATGCACTAATGATAGGATATCGGCATATTCGGGCATTGAGCGATTATTTTCCGAAAACAACGGTAACGGCGTTTGGCGCAAATCTAAAGTGTGTACTGATGTACCCGACTTACTCAGATACTCGGCGGTAAGGAGTGCTGCGGCTGCTGAAACGGATTCGGGTCTTGTACTGCTTATGACAATTAGAGCATTCATTGATTACTAAATGTGTATTGTGTGAGAACAATCTTGCGTTTTGGCAGATTGAAAGATTTATCAGCTTTGAAGCAGCATTTACGAATGTACGTATTATGGTTATAAAAAGTGTCATATGAATGATAAAATGATAACTAATTTTATGAAATCGAGTATTTAAATCTTCGTACTTTTGTATAGTAGAGTTTGAAACTTTTATGAGAACTCATAAAGTTTCGAGATAACCTTCACAGAGTCGCTAAAGCATGTGAGCTAATAAATACATTTTGCTTTAATAGATTCACATAATGGCCAATCTGATGGTGGAAATTCATCAACAGCAAACTCTGTTTCCGGTATGATGAAAACAGTACCACCACTGAATGATTTATTTAATATGGCAGGACTTAATTTGCCATCGTATCTTAAAGGTGATAACGATAATACCAATAAAGAATAAGGGATTTATGAGCTTATGAAAAATAACAACAAAATACACACCACGAATTATAGTGATACATTTATAGAGATTGCTGAGGACAGCAAACAAAATATTGCAGAACCGCCTCCATTAAACGAAAAGTCGAAAACCATAGCGCGGCTGCAATATGAAATGTTACTCAATAACCCTTATAAATATACATCTGATGATGTATTGTTTTCTACATTTGCCATAAAGAACGGTATTACGGATGCTGAACTTGTAAAATCACGTGAAGAGTATTTTTCCAAAGGTCAGCCATGCTTCCGTGCATCACCATTAACAAAACGTTATGGATGGGGAATACATAGTGACGATAATGGTAAGATTGCAATGTATGGAGTGGAGAGCGAAGAGTATCGTGAATTTGTGGAAGACAATAACATCGTAAAAGTAAAAGCTATGCGCTCATCAAAGAAGTAATCACACTCTGTTTTCTAATACAATATGATATAATCTGAAAATAGCAGCCCCTCAACTACTTGTCTTAAGTAGAGCATACCCCAAATATCCTTTGAGAAAAAAGTAAAGCGAAGAAGAACTATAGCAAAGGAGCAGGAGATAGATCTGCTAAGGTACAATTCTTCGCTTTGCGCAATTACATTCCGGTTCGGTACGATTAAAATGCACACGAGGTGCTCATTACAAGTCTTAACAACTATTTCAATTCCATAAGGTACGATTAAATCATGGTATAAGGCATATAGTCTTTTTTACCGGTATGCCTTTCTTGCAATAAAGATAAATAGTATATATAGTGTTAAGCCGATAATTACATATTATCATGTACAACGAAATTTTGGTGTTGTTGACAATTTTGTAGTAGTGGTCTGTGGGTAATCGTAGTTATTACACTTGCCATACATCTGTACGTATAATAGTTAGGCACTTTCAAAATCCTGAAGCATCGTTGTAAACATCCAACATCAACTACCACTTTTATGATTCCATGAGGCGAACCCAATAGAATTTCATATCGGTAGTTTAACTGCTCACAAATGTTTCAGCCAAAGGAAAGTGTAGTACAACTTTTATCAACGTAAGCGAAAACCATCACTTTTTACAACACAGAAAACAACCACCAACTATTACCAAGAATTTCTGTACTTGATACAAGTTCAAAATTACGACGCATTTTCACGAATCCGTTACTACAGAAATACTACATTTTTTGACTTTTTTGTTAAAAAAAACTGAAAAAAGGGGTGTTTTGGGGCATTTTGACAACATCCTCCTGGGATGGTTAATATTGACCAAAAAATGAGTCGTTACTTTAGGGTATTTTTTGGGTTAATCGAACATCGGTTTTGACTAAGAAAAAGTCATTAAGAATGACAATAAACAGGCTGCTTACCTTCATGGAAGTAGTAGCAAAACTATCCGATCCACGTATCCGAGAGTATGTTCATAAGGGGTAAAGAGATGACAAAGACTGGAACCAAAGGTAACAAAGTGATCTATAAGCGCAGACTTAAGGATACTATTTTTATCATGTGCGGTGTAATGATGGCAAGTATCGGATTAAAGGGTTTTTTACTTCCAAACAGTTTTTTGGACGGTGGGCAATGGGGTTCGCTCTACTCGTCGAAATAATGACCGATATTGATTTGTCTATTTTAATTGTGATTATCAATGTACCATTCATAATTATAGGAGCTAAACAGATTGCTTGGGACTTTGTTTTAAAAGTTCTTTTGCTATTGTTTCTCTTGCATTCCTGGTGCATATAGTCAATATACCCGTCGTTACGAGTGATAAATTACTTATTGCTGTTTTTGGCGGTTTTTTTCTCGGTGCTGGAATCGGTCTTTCGGTACGTGGCGGGGCTGTTATTGACGGTACTGAAGTATTGGCAATAAATGTAAGTAGGAAAAGCAGTTTAACTGTCGGCGACTTTATTGCATTACTTAACCTTGTATTATTTTCGCTTTCGGCATTTTTAGTCAATATAGGGACGGCAATGTATTCCATGTTAACCTATATTTCGGCATCAAAAACAGTGGATTTTATTATAAATGGAATAGAAGAGTATATTGGTGTAACGATAGTATCACCGAATTCCGAAGAAATCAGACGAGTAATTACCGAAGAACTCGGAAGGGGGGTAACTGTCTATAATACTGAACGCGGTTACATTAACTCCGATAATGATGAGATAGAAAGAAAAGTTCTATTTTGTGTTGTGACACGTTTGGAGGTATCGAGTTTGATAACTGAAATTGAAAAGATTGATAAAAAAGCATTTGTTATACAACATCCTATTAAAGATACTCGTGGAGGGATGATAAAAAAGCGACCTCTACACTAATAATAAGGTGAGCGTTCGATTTTATGGTGGATATAGGGATTTGTATCATAATGCATTACATGATTTTAATACGAAGAGGGCATCGGTAGTAATCCATTCATTCATTTTACTTTTTCCCGTAGGACCCCACTCAACAAAATCGGCATTTAGTTTCTGCCTTTCGTTCACGGAGTAATATTTACTCTCTGCACACCACCCGCCATTGTGCAACTCTTTGTTTTTAAGAAGTTCTATAGCTTGTGAACATCTCTTATCCGAAATCGAGTTAATCTCGGCAAAACATTTTAATGCGCCGAGAATATCATAATGCCAGTAAAGGGGATAATGTAATTCTGTAAAATCCTTTTTAATAACTATATTATTCCGCTTACTCAGAAATAACTGTCTTTCAAGTAAAAACTCTTTAGCTTTGTAACAGGCGGAAGCACTATCTTTGTTTCCGGTCAAATCAGCATGAAGTGAAAGTGCCCTCATACTATAAAATGTGTGGATAAATGTACTCTTATGAGCAAGAGGATCCTTATCACAATTCCAACCTCCGTCTTCCCATTGCCAGTGGCATAATCTTTCTGCAAGTGAATCCGTGGATGAATTATTCATTCCGAAATGCAATGCACACCATAAGGCATTCCCCTGTTGTGAAGCACAAACCCGATGTCTTCCGTTCATAATTGGGATAGCATCGTATTTATATGCGTCTTCTTTTTTTATTGCTTCAAACTCCTTAAAGTAACGGGGAGCCAACCAAAAATCCGTTAATTGTTCTATCGCTTTATCAAAAAGACCATCATCATTCTTCACACCCAAATCAATTAATGTCATTAATACCCAATGTGATCCTTGCCACTTATCATATACATGCTTAAAATTCGAGAAAGACCCGTCACTTTTCATGTTTTTAAGTAGATTTTGTACACGGGTAGAAGCACGAATTTTATTCTGTATCAGATTTTCTTCATGATCAGAAAATTGTTCTTGAAGAATTTTGCTGCGTACTTTCCAACGTATAGACGGCTCTTTAGAATATAATAGTTGATCAATCAGTTCTTCGTGCATAATATTATAAATATAGGATAAACATAATGTTCTTGCTATAATTTTTGCATATATTCTGCAATTAATTGTTCATTTGTATTTGAACTATTCGATAATGAACTTATGATTGTATTACGTTCATTCCTAGTTTTATTCTGACTGAGTTTTTTCTTTGCTTGAATATCTTCAACAGATATAGAAAAAGCGATTATCTCCTTTGCTAAAGATAGTTTATAGCTTTCAGTCAAGGAGTCCCATTGAGATTTGTATGATGGTTCGTAATTTTCAATCGTATGTTCAAGTAACTCAATTACACTATCCATGTCGTGAATAATTGTTGCCTTACCATATACATGCACAGCCATATAGTTCCACGTAGGTACATTTATTTCTTTTTCATACAACTTAGGAGAAATATATGAGTGCGGTTCAGTAAAAATAATAAGAACAGTATTGTTTTCAATGTCTTTCCACTGATTGTTCTGCTTTGCTATATGTCCTGAAAGAATAATCCTATCATTTTCCACTCTTACCAATATGGGCAGATGCGTACCAATTGGTGTATCGTCTTCCGATGTAATCATTGTTATGAAACTGAACCGTCTCATAAACTCAATAATCTCATCGTTGTTTCTCATTATATTAATTGGTGGTATATACATTCTTTTTGGCTTTAAGTATATGATTTATGGTGTAGAAATACATGTACATACTTGTTATACAGTCGCAATGACAACAAATTATGTAGTTCCCAAATTGTGAAAGCAAAGTTAGTAAATATTATAGCTCGGATACCCATCGGTATTTATTCATTGTGTTTCTTACATTGATTAAACCTTGAACGCTGCGAAGATTGAAGGATTACTGCCTTAATCATGTAGCTGTCCGTAATTTTGCGAGGATGAAAGCACAAAAAACAATATTTATAGTAGCCGGAGAACCTTCGGGCGATCTGCATGGCGCAAAACTGATGAGTTCCCTAAAAAAAACATTAGGTAATGTTCGATTTATCGGCATCGGTGGAAATGCTATGGAAGCTGAAGGGCTTAACTCCATAGTTCGGCTCAATGATATAAGTGTAGTAGGTTTTTGGGAAGTAGCGAAGAAGTATCTTTTTTTTAAGAATCTACTTAATCGCTGTGCCACGCTTTTGCACGATGAAAATGTTGATATGTTTATACCGGTTGATTACCCGGGTTTCAATATGCGACTTTCAGAGTTTGCTAAGCAAAAGAACATCCCCGTTTTTTGGTATATAGCTCCCCAATTATGGGCTTGGGGTAAAAAACGTGCAAAGTCGCTCGCACAATGTGTCGACACCTTGATGGTTGTATTTCCGTTTGAGGTGGATTTTTTCAAACAGTTCGGCATTGAAACGACTTTTGTCGGTCATCCCTTATTGGATGACCCGATATTCACGTATGAGCAAGAAGAAAAGGAAACCACCACAAAGGTTTTGGCACTTTTACCCGGTAGCCGAAAACAAGAAATTTATAGAAACTTACCAACTATGCTTCAAGCGGCTTCCATTGTAAGCAAAAGTATAAAAACGGAAATTTGTATTGCGGTGTCTTCAACGGTTAGTGAAAATGTCTATCGCGATGTAATGAATCTACATTCGGAGATTAACGTAAGTATAAGCAGCGATTCTCGTGAACTGATGAAAAAAGCTGATGTCGGTATTATAAAAACGGGCACATCGACATTGGAAGCCGCATTATGTAACTTACCTTTTGCGATGATGTATAAAACGTCAGCACTTTCATACCGTATAGGAAAACACCTTGTGAATGTTCCGTTTATTGCTTTACCGAATATTCTTTTAAAAAGGGAAGTGGTTCGTGAATTTGTACAGGAGAAAGCTATACCGGAGGCAATCGCTCAGGAGACTATTGAACTGCTAAATGATAAAGGAAAGCGAAAACAACTACGCACGGAATTCAATAAAATAAGAACAATTCTCGGTGGTGCAGGTGCTTCGGATAATGCTGCTAAAATTATTACCGATGCAATGACATGAGAAAAATTCTAATGAAGTTAGTAATACTATTACTGCGGCTTCTTGCTTCTACATGGAGAATCAGTGTAGTTGGGGATCTCCCGAAGGAGAAGGGTATTATAATTGTTTGGCATGGTGTTATGCTTGTTATATGGAAATTCTTTGCATTCGGTAATGCTGTCGGAGTTACAAGTAAAAGTAAAGATGGTGATGTATTGGCTGAACTACTTTATAGCTGGCATTACAAGGTAATAAGGGGTTCATCATCACAAGGCGGTGCAGAAGTACTTGAAGAAATGATATTGGAATCTAAAAATAACAGGGTGATTGTTACTCCCGATGGACCGAGAGGACCGGCATTTGTACCAAAGGCAGGAGCTTTTGTAGCTGCTCAGCGGGCAGGAATATCTCTTCATCCATGTATGATTACCATTAAACGCGCAAAGTACCTTAATAGTTGGGATTCGTTTGCTATACCCTTACCTTTTACTCACTGTAAAATACAATTTTTGAATCCGATTCATATTCCAACCGATTTTTCGCGTGAGGAAATTACTTCTCTCATGGAGAAAACTTCCGCCGCAATGAGCGGAAATAACATATACTGATTTCCGTCCTTTCAAAGACAATCATTTTTATATAATGAAACACTTATCTTTTTTACTCATATTCGTAGGTATATTCTCTATTGAAAGTGTTGGTTATGCGCAGACCGATTTCGTATTTGAAGAGAAAGAGAAGAAAAAAGTGAATACCGAAGAAACGGGTAAAGGGTATGATGAATCTTTTCAAAGTATTGGTGTTCAAGTATTAGGAATGAAGGAAGGGGAAACACCTTTGCGTTGGTTCCTTTCTTTGAACAATGGCAATTTGATTGCGGAAACTATCGGTCTGTATCTTGAACAGCAGTTTATATTACAAATTGCGGGAAATTCGCCTTATACCTTTTTAGGGAATGGCTTACTGTGGTATATGGTTGGAAATAAACGCTTCGGTTTAACGGGCCGAATAAATGTGGGGGCTTCCTTTGTATCGGATATTACCAGAACTTCTTTATTGGGTTCCACCATTACGGGGTTTGGCTCAACGGCGGCAATAGGTTTTAGCGTAGGCGAAGGTAGTTTTAACTCAAATGTAACATTTGTAGTTC
>JALHLL010000018.1:0-12680 GCA_022844575.1 bacterium | reverse complement strand
AGTTCACCAAACCTCTTTATTGGGTTCAGTAATATCACCCGGAGCTAATTTCAGCATTTTATTTAAACTGTAGTACATGAAACTGAATCGAAATAGAGTGATTGTAGGGATGTCGGGCGGAGTAGATTCTTCGGTAGCGGCTGCCTTATTGGTCGAACAAGGATATGAAGTAATAGGCATAACCATTAAAACCTATAAATATGAAGATGTTGGTGGAAATGTCGGTAATGACTCTACCTGCTGTTCATTGGATGGTATTAACGATGCGAGAAGAATAGCTCAACAATTAGGCATTCCGCATTTTGTTGTTGATTTTTCAGAGGTATTTAAGAAGAATGTTATTGACTACTTTGTGCAAGATTATTTGGATGGAAATACGCCGAATCCATGTGTACAATGTAATCGTACCATAAAATGGGGTGAAATGGATAGAAAGGCGGATTCTTTGGGAGCTCAGTGGATTGCTACCGGACATTATGCCAATATCAGATATGATGAGACTACCGGAAGGTATATACTGTCGAGAGATTTGGATAATCCTAAAGACCAAACGTATGCGCTTTGGGCAGTAAGTCAGGATTCTTTGGCACGTACTATGTTTCCACTTTCGGGGTTTTCCAAAGGTAAATCGCGAGAAGAGGCACAACGACTTAATTTGGGCATTGCCCAAAAACCGGAATCGTATGAAATTTGCTTTATACCGGATAATGACTATAATAGGTTTTTACGTGATTTAGTTCCCGGCCTTGAAAGTAAGGTGAATGACGGTAGCATTGTGTTTGATGGTAAGGAAATAGGAAAACATAGCGGTTATCCGTTTTATACGGTTGGTCAAAGACGCGGTTTGGGTGTTGCACATAGTGAACCGCTCTATGTGCTTAATGTATTGCCACAAAACAATATTGTTGAAGTCGGAACCGATGATAAACTATTACATGGCGGGTTGATCGCTGAATCAGTTAATTTGATTAAATATAAAAGTATAAACGAAAAACGTGAATTTGTGGTTAAAATTCGTTATAAGGATGAAGGGGCTCCGGCACTATGTTATGTGGACTCAGAGAATAAATTACATGTTGATTTCCATGAAAAAAGAAAGGCAATAACTCCGGGACAATCTGTTGTTATGTATGAGGGTAATGATGTTGTAGGTGGAGGAATAATTACACAATGGGTCAATTAAATATGTTTTATTACCCGTTTCATAACTATAATTAAAAATGAAAAAAAGTATTCTTATTATATTCTTCGGTTTATTCGTAGTCTTTACGGGAAAGTCGCAACCGGTTTCTTCATCAAAATCGGTATTTATGGATGCCCTCTGTTTCCGAGGCGATACGACAAATGTTATTGATGTTTTTGTACTTGTTCCTTATCAGATACTTCAATTCGATAAGAGAGGTTCGCGCTTTGTGGCTGAGATGACTATTTCCTTGAAAGTGAAGGATGTAAATAGTAAAACAATTAAGGAATTGAGCGAAAGTAAAAAAGTGTATGTGGATAAATATGAAGAGGCACAAGGCAGCACTGCAGGTTTTTATCATAAAGAAGAACGTTTTCGCCTAGCTCCGGGTAATTATACGATAGAAGCAGTTGTGCTTGATAATAAATCAAATAGTACATCTTCAAAAACAAGAAAAATAACTTCAATCGAATTTGATAAATATCCGTTTTCAATAAGTAGTATAATGCTTGTCAGTTCTGTTGAGCAGGTGAATTCAAAATATAAAATCACTCCGCATTTATCGGATAATATAAGTAGTCTTGACGAAGGTTTTTTTATCTTTTTTGAATCATATAGCAAAGAGAATCTCGACTCAGTTGACTATCAGGTACGGGTTCTTAATGCTAAAAACGAATTGGTATATACAGGCGAACGATTGAGAAAGATGTTGCCATCCACTACAGGGACAACTGTAACGCAGAGAAATTATGTAAGGGTTGCCTTACCCAAAAAAATGACATCCGGAATTTATACTCTAAAGCTATATGCTTTTGGTAAGGATATGCCTGCAGAAAGTGAACCGAAAGATTTTCTTGCTTCTTCCGAACGGTCAATAAGCATAGAAAGAACTTTTGCTTCGGCTATTAACGATGATGTTGAAAAGGCGATCAGGCAACTTCGTTATGTTGCCACTCAAGCACAAATTGAAGAAATTCAGAAAGGGAGCAATGATGATGAAAAGCGTACTTTGTTTGAGAAGTTCTGGAAATCAATAGACCCGACACCTGCTACATCGCTTAATGAAGCATTTGAGGAATATTATGCCAGAATTGGCTATGCCAATGAAAAGTTTCGTTCAGTAGGGGAAGGGTGGATGTCTGATAAGGGGATGATTTATGTGATCTTCGGCGCGCCCGACTTTATGGATAGACAAGCAAGAAGGGCAGATGGTAGAACGGCCGAACGATGGACTTATAATTCAATAAATAGAACGTTCACCTTTGTTGACAATAGCGGATTTGATGATTTTCGATTAATACAACCCTTATCATCAGCAGACAAGTATCGCTATAGTCGCTAAAGCAAAGCCGAAAAGTAGTAAGAATTTTGTAAAATTCAGTGATGATAAAGCGGCGAATGTTTGCTATTTTCGCTTTACAGTTATGTTTCATTTTTATACGAGGGGGAACCATGAAGGTTCTATTATCAATTGGTGTTTTAGTTGCAGTATTGTTCTTGGGAACATCTAATTCATTAAAAGCGCAAAGCCCAGATCAACAGATGGGTTTTGGTGTAGTGCTCGGCACAAGTACCGCAGGTGGCAACAGTTTCGGTGGTGGTACATTCGCTTATGCCATTAATCCCGGTTTACATATAGGTACAGGGTTTGCATTGGCGGTAAGTTCGCAGAGTGGTCAATCAATGAACTCTATAATTTTTGCGCCGTATGTAAAAGGTTTATTCAAAGGTTCTAAGGATTTTCTTCCTTTTATACAAGGGCAATTTTCTATTAACAGTTCCAGCGCAGGCGGTGGTAATTCCAATACCAGAACAGGACTTTCCCTTATTGGTGGCGCAGAGTATTTTGCTTCAAAAAATCTTGGTATTTACGGAAGTTTATCAGTGCTTGAACTTGGTTTTGATCCGAGCGTAACAACATTCGGTATCGGTGCAAGTGCAAGTATAGGCATTGAATGGTTTATGTAATTAAGTGATTTTCTATTATAATAAGAACCTCATAGGGATATTCCTGTGAGGTTCTTTTTTTGTTTATATGAATATAGCAATCTTCAGAACAGACCGGCTTGGTGATATGATTCTTACCTTACCGATGTGTACGGTATTAAGAAATGAAATTCCTAATGCAAAGATTACAATTATTGCAAGAAAGGAAAACAGAGAATTACTATCACGCTGTAGTTATGTATTTGATGAGATTATTTACGAGGAAGATTTCGCAAAGTGGAGCCCGATTACGATAGCAAAAATTCTTAAAAGTAAAAAAATAGAAATGGTTTTTTTTCCCCGACCCCGATATGAAGAATTGGCAGGTGCATGGTTGGCAAGAGTAAAACATCGCATTGGTAGTGGTTTTCGTTGGTATTCGATTTTTCTTAATTACAAAGTTTTTGATCATAGGAAGGAAGCGAAGTTTCACGAGCTAGAATACAATATCCGGTTGATAGATTTTTTTTTAAAAAAAGATGTAAAAAAGCCAACTCTTATTGCCCCTATAATAAAGACCGACGAAAAAGAATCATTAAGAATTAAAATTAATTCCTTTGCTAACAGAACAATAGGGCGATATATTATTATACACCCCGGTTCAAGAGGTTCATCCGTTGATTGGGATGTAGATAACTTTGGTAAAATCGCTGTAGAAGTATTACGGAAATATTCATGCGATGTGATAATTACTGGTACTAATTCCGAAATCGAGTGAAGGAATTATGTCCGGAATCAATAAATCTTTGTGGTTTAATGAATTTAGATGAAATGTCAGTGTTACTATCGAGTGCGAACTTAGTTATTGCTAATTCTACGGGTATTTTACATTTGGCTGCCGCATTAAATACTCCCGTTTTAGGGTTATACCCGAATGATCCTTCAATCAGTAAAGATCGATGGGGGCCATATTCAGTCAATTCGGAAGTAATAACCCCAAAACCAAATAAGGTTAATGGTGCATGGAATAATGATATGTCGCTAATATCTGTTGATGAAGTACTTAATACGGCTATAAAGTATATTAATTACTAAATAGTTGTTTGACTATTTCAGTGATTACTCAAGAATTTATCTTACAAATTATTAAAATGCAAACTTAGTTATTTATAAGTAACTCTGCTATCTGCACCGCATTTGTTGCCGCACCTTTCCTAAGGTTATCGGCAGTAACCCACATATGTAGGGAATTATCGGCGGAATCATCAATTCGCAGTCTCCCAACAAATACCTCGTCACGATGATAAGACATTGCTGTTGTAGGGTATTCCTCTTCCAAAGGATTATCAACAACTATTATTCCGGCTGCTTTACTTAATACGGAGCGTAATTCTTCTAAGGAGCAATGCTGTTCTGTTTTTACAATAACGGATTCGCCATGTCCACCCAAAATAGGTACACGTACACATGTTACGGCAATAGGCAAATCTTCCATTCCAAGAATTTTGCGTGTTTCTTTTTTTACTTTAATTTCCTCTTCGGTAAATAATTCGCCATCGGGAAAAGTATGGAATACAGTATTGTATGCTACTTTATGTTTTGATATTCTTTGTTTAGGTTCTTGATTATTTATCTCATAAAGAAGATGATCAATTCCTTTTTGACCCGCACCGCTTGGTGTTTGATAAGTGGAAACAATTACACGAGAAAGACCGAATTTATCTTTAATCGGTTTCAGAGCAACAACTAATTGTATTGTGGAGCAATTCGGATTTGCAATTATACCCTTGTGTTCTAATGCTCGTTCAGGGTTTACTTCGGGAACAACTAATGGTACCCCTGAATCCATTCGCCATGCACTTGAGTTGTCAATGGCGATACAACCCGTATCTGCAGCAATGGGGGCAAAATATTTACTTACACTTCCACCTGCAGAAAACAAAGCAATATCAACATTATTAAAAGATTCCTCATTAAGGACCTCTACTGTATATTCTTCACCTTTCCATTGTGTAATTTCACCGGCACTTCTTTCCGATGCAAGTAATTTGAGGGAAGTTACAGGGAAATTGCGTTCCTCAAGTACACGTAACATGGTTCTTCCTACAAGTCCAGTTGCTCCGACTATTGCAATTCGTGACATTTTTATTTTATAATTAATCTATTTGTAAAAACTGTTGAAGTCTGATCCTCTGGCATAAACATCCGTAATCTGTTCAAAAAAATCTGCATCGAATGTATTAAACCGAGCGAAAAGAGGTGAGTCTATATCAAGAACCCCAATAAGAGTTCCATTATTCCATATCGGAACTACCAACTCGGAATTAGAAGCGGAATCGCAAGCAATATGTCCCGGAAATTGATGAACATCAGCAACAATGATGGAATGTTCTTGTTCAAAAGCTTGTCCGCAAACACCTTTACCGATTGATATATTCGTACAAGCTATATTACCTTGGAAAGGACCCAAAATCAATCTGCTATGTCTTTTAAAGTAAAAACCAGCCCAATTGATATTCGGAACCGTATTAAAAATTAATGCAGCAATATTAGCAGCATTCGAGATATAATCATCATCTCCATTACATAATGATTGTGCAACACTTAATATATAATTGTTTCTTGCAGCTTCATCGGCAAACTGAGGTTTTGATGTGGTAAAATTCATAGGTAGAAATGTAAATTTAATGTCATTCTAACGCAACTCAAGTAAAACTTCTTTTGCTCTGAGACCGAATTGTGTTTTTTCATCAGAAAGTAAAGTTACATTATCCCTTAACTCAAGAAGCCCGTTCGCTGCAATTATGTCCAATGCTCGAAAACAGTCTTCTTCATTTTCGGATATTAGAAGTTCTTCTATAGTATTTGCTGCCAGTACTCGATCAAGTGATATAACAAAATCAAATAAGAATCTGTTAACATTATTATCCGATTGTTTGAAATTTTGTAATAATGTATTCAAAATGATTGCCTTATGCTCTTCAGTTGCATAACCCCAAATTTCCCTTAATATTCCGAAAACTCCCATCAAAAGTACACTTGCCTCATCCTGTCTTGTAAGAAGCTCTGTCACAAATCGTGAAGCAATATTAGGATTAGCGGATGTTATAAGATTATAAAGGATATGTTGTTGAGTAGATTCATTATTTCTTTCTATTTCTGTTAATAGCGCACCGAAGTCTTCAGGTTTATAATCCGATCCCAAAGCAATTAATCCGGCTGCCTGAATATCCGGATCCTCATCATTTAATGCATTATAGGCAATATATCGTAAATTATTCTGCAATTCGATCGGATGCTCCAAACGGAATGAAACAGCGCACATTGTTTTTAAGATAATTCCCTGAAGTTCCGAGGGAGCATTTGGTAACAATTCTCCAAGTCTCGTACTAATGCCGATTTGAGAACCGCAGAGCGACAATGAATCAATGCAGGCAGTCTGCAAATACATATCATCTTCCGAAGTTAATGTCTCCAAAAGGAAATTTTCTGCGTCATCACCTCCGATTTTCCCAAGAGCATCGATTATTGGCAATTTCATTTCATCGTCGGTTCTATATGCCTCTATCAAATGTAATATTGCATAAAGCGACCCTATATTTCCAAGTGCCTCTGCCGCGGAAACACGAACGTTTGCGTCCGCATCTTGTAGCGCCGCAATCAAAATCGGAACGTCCGCCTCTGTACCAATCAGGCCTATAATGTCAACTGCAAATTTCCTTACATCAAAATCCGTATCACGTGCATAATCCCATAAAACGGATGCAGAAGATTCGCCTAACTTGATGAGTATGTCTCCGGCTAAATTTCTCACCTCAATGTCATGTGTAAGAATTTGACGTGCTACATGTGATGCGACTTCCACTCCTTGCGTCTGAAGTGTAATTAATGTCATACTACATGCATCGCGCACACCCCTGTCCGTATCGTGCAATCCTTTTGCCAATGATTCTATTGAGACATCCTCCAAAGAATCAAAATCACGGAATGTTAAAGCTGCCTCTCTTCGTATCTCTGAAACCGGAGAGTTCAATAAGCGGAAAATGATGTCTTGTTGTTCCATAACCCTGTCCCCTGAAAAGTGAAATAGTATGCGAAATTATGAAAGTAGATGAACACATTACAGATTCAACTCGCATTGTAACGAGAACTGTCGTATTGGTGCCAGATTACCAATCACCTCAACATAGTAATAGTTAAGAACGTTTTTTGCATTTACTATGACTTTAAGAGGTGCTATTTCTTTTTTTTGCAGATTCCATATTGCCCTTAAATCAAGTACATGAATAGGTACTCTTTTTTGAATATCCGGGATATGTCGCTCGAAATTCGATTCATTCTCATCAAGAATTCGTTCGGATCGAGCAATAAATCTGTAATCGACTTGTATTTCAAACTCTGATACTGGGATCCATATTCTATTATACCATAATATGGGAGAACGAAATTTTAAAGGGGTATTAAGTATTGTATTCCGAGCATACATAGCTGTTATAGAGGTTTCAAAACCAATAGAACCGAACATTGACCTGAATGTAAATTCAGCCCCTTGAATTCGTGCGCTTAATAGATTGTTGAATGTAATGGCGGGTACCGCCCCGTCAAGAATAATCTGAGGTTCGACAAGGTCTTTAAATTCCGTTTGGTATATACTGAAATCCCAGGATGTGGGTATATCAAGAATTGTAAATTCTGAATTAGCACCTATCTCAAATGTTGTGGAACGCTCAGGTACTAACTTAGGATTAGCATTAACCGGAAAAGGATTACGGATATTGGCAAAACGTTCCGCAACAGCCGGAGTACGAAAGCCCTGCCCGAATGAAGAGCGGAGTCGTAAGGGTAAGAAGCCACTGTATGATAAACCCAGTTTCGGACTAAACTGTATATGTTGCTGCTCAATACTTTCGGTTTTTTCTATATCAATACGACCACCTACGGTTATAATCAAATCGGTAAAAGAGGTGTTCTCGATTTGTGAATATCCGGAGCCGATCGATTGCGAACGTTCGCCATAAGTCGGTGAGTCCACCGAGTTAACCGTGAATACCCCCCCGACGGTTAGAAAATTCTTCTGCGATATAGAAGTGGAAAGTTGTGTTTCAGTAAACCACGATATAGCATCGGATGCTACGATTTCTTCACCAGGTGCTTTATTGAGTTCATCAAAAGAAGTCGCAAACGCAGAGGTACGAACCAAGAGGAAAGCATCGTCACCAATAAGATGTTTAACTTCCGCACCGGTAACGAACTTTTTAGAAAGCCGTCTTTCATTCATGTTTGATGTAGTCGGTGGTTTCGTAGCACTATCTAAGTCATTCCAAAAGAGAAAGTTTCCTCTTTCCTCCGAGGCTGAATTTAAAAATAGAAAACAAGATGTTTGTTCGGAAAAATCATAACCGAACTTCCCATATATATTCCACCGTTTGGAATCATCCCACAATTTGTATGAACGATCATATTTATATCCCCCCGAGACCGTTGCTGTGAAATTTCCTATTCTTTGCGAATAAGAGGCATCAATACCGTAAAGAAGTGGTGTGGTCGGAAATACTTCCCAAGCCGGATATGTTGGGTTATCATAACCACCCGAGAAACCACGTACTTTTATTTGTGAATGTTCTTTCGGAGAAGCTGTAAACATGCTTATTACCCCACCCAAAGCACCTGTGCCGTATAATGCTGAACCGGCACCCTTAATCACTTCAATCCTTTCAATATCCATCATTGGCATCATATCAAATTTTATGTCAGCATTATCGCCAGAAAGAAGTGGAAAACCGTCCAACAAAATTGCTGTACGGCTTCCGAGACCTAAAGCAAATCCGCTCGAACCCCTAATACTTACCTGATCTTTTGCAACATTAACACCGGAAACGTATCTCAGAGCATCATCTATTTTTGTTATACTCCTATCTGCAATCGCTCTCTGATCGATAACAGAAATACTTATCGGAACATCTTGTACTGCTTGTACCCTCTTTGAAGCGGAAACCACAACCTCGTCTGTTGAATAGGGAAGTGGCTCGAGATTTATATGTAACACGATCTCGCTTTTATCAACCGAAATCTCTTGTGAAAATGCTTTATAGCCGATACACTTAATTATAAGTATATGCTTGCCAAAAGGAACATTTTTTAGAGCATAAAAACCTTTAGCATCTGAGTGCGCACCGATTTTACTATTCTGAATGCGTATTTGCGCACCAGCAATCAACAAAGAATTGTTTCTTTCTTTAACAGTACCTTTAACTACGGAAATTTCTTGCGAGTATGAAGAATAACCGAAAATGAGAGTTAACAAAAGTATGAGTAATGCCTTATGGTATAGCATGTCGTTCATATTTATGAGTTTATAGAGAAGGTTGTGGTGGTAGGTTTTCAAAATCAATGTATATCCTCACATTAACGGTATCGAAAGGAGTTACTTTAATTACACTTGGTTTTGTATTATCTCCCGATTCCGTATAAACTCCGATAACCCTCTGTGATAAAAAGCTACTTTTTGAATATTGCAAGGCAACACCAAGATACTGTATCGTTTTAGGAGAATCATTAATGGGAATGTAAAATACTGTCGAATCCTGATAGAGTGCAACGGTATCCGAATTGAGATATGCCTTCCCATTGAGGACACTATTGATGATATCGGAAGGAGGATTATCAAGAAAACCTGCAACTCTCACGGCAAAGATAGAGTCTTTAGATTTTTTCCAACCGTTCACACCGTCTTTCACTATGATTGTTCCCTTTACAAATCCTTTACCGGCCAAATCAGCATTTTCAGGTTCCGGCTTAAGTCCTTCGTTACAAGCAGTAAACAAAGTTGTAAGGCATATAATGAACAAATATGTTTTCAACACCGTAATTTCAAGATAAGAAAAATAAAAAAAAAGCCGTTGCAATATGCAACAGCTTTGTAAGGTGCGGAAGACGGGACTTGAACCCGTACACCAGTAAAGGCGCCACCCCCTCAAGATGGTGCGTCTGCCAATTTCGCCACTTCCGCAGGCAAATATTACGTACAAAGTTAGGCAATGAACAAAAATTGACAATAATTTTACGTTTTTTGTGACAAAAACTGTCTAAGATGATTATTGTCATATATGAAAACAAAGTCATTTAGGTTACACTTATTAAAAGAATGTAAATCTTTTTGACTGATAACTTAACTATTCGTAATTTTCAGTATAACTGTTGTTATACATTATTAAATTTTTTTAAGGATGCCGTATGAAAAAGTTCTTACTTTTTCTTTTTACAATCTTCCTAAGTACACAACTGCTTACATTCGCACAAGAAGTAAAAGTGAAAAATGTGGAAAAGGATCTACCCAAACTACTCGGTAGTTCTAATGCGGGTAATGAGTTCTATTTCAATTTTCCACCCTGCTATGAAGAAGTTGCCGGCGCAGAGAACACAACTCGTGTTTTTGTTGCTTCGGGAGTACGGCAACCGATCACCGTCGAAGTACCCGGCAAAGGGTTTTCTGAGACGAAAATGGCTATCGCCAATGATGTTGTAGAATTCAAATTGCCTTCGGCAATCGGTCAAGCATATTCAAAACCTATTGCAGGTAAGGCACCACCCGAAAAAATATATGGTAAATGCGGTGTACATGTTACCTCTTTAGCACCGATCGTTGTATATGGTATGACACGCTTCCAATATACTTCCGATGGTTTCCTTGCCGTACCGGTTTCCGGTTTAGGTAATGATTACGTTATAGCTTCATGGCCCCAGTACACTGCTGCTGGCGGTGGACTTAGTTTACCCGGGATTTCTAATATTGTTGCGGCTTATGATGATACGGAAGTAACATTTATAATGGGCGGTGTAGGGGGCTCGCGCACAACCGGCGGTCTTAAAGCCGGACAATCAAGTAAATGGAATTTGAATGCCGGTGATGTTATTTGTTTCGCAAATGATGGCGATGGTCAGGATATAGCTGGCAGTCGAGTTGTATCTACAAAACCGGTGGCTGTTATTTCCGGCAACCAATGTGCAAATGTTCCTGCAGGTGTACCATGGTGCGACTTTACGGTTGAAATGGAATTGCCGACCGAAACATGGGGTAAAGAATATCATGTTACTCCCGTTGTTGAGCGTTTATACAATCCCGTCATAAGAATTTTTGCTCATCCTGACTATAAGAATGTTAAGGTTTACAGAGATGGGAAAGAATGGTTAATCTTACCGAATAATAATCGTACGGAAAATCAAGCATTTGTTGAACGCCGCGTATATGACGGACCTCCACGCTCTACGATCGTTTCCGCTAATGCACCTATTTATATCATGTTATATAATACGGGTCAAGCGGATGATAATGTATCGAGTGATCCGTTTCAATATGTATTGACTCCTATTGAACAGTATCAAAAAGAAATCGTATTTGCCACCCCGAATGCAAAAGGCGGAACATTACCCTTTACACGGAACTTCGTTAATATAGTATATGCGGTAGGTGACGGAAATGTTGTACCGCAGGATTTGGAATTTGCATCGGTTAATAATGGAGCTTTCGAATGGCGTACGGTAGCAAGTCGTTTCGGATCAGGCCCCGGTCAATTATTTTCAATCAAATCCTCGAACGGTGAGCAATATGCAATGAAGAGAATACAACTTCCCGGCGATGGTGTATTTCGTATTAGAGCGAAAAAACCGTTTGCGGCGTATGCATATGGCTTTTCAGATTATGATTCTTATGGTTTCCCAACGAGCGTAGCCTTAGGCAATTTATCGAAAAAAGATAGCATCAACCCGAATCCGGAATATAAAGTATTATGCGACGGTTCTGTTGTGGGTCCTGATGGTAAATCACCTATCGTAACGGATCTGCCGAATGATGCGAATGTTCGTTCGAATCTTGCGATCATTTATATGGATCTAGATCCCGATTCGAGTTATAATTATGATTTCAAATTCGATAAAATTATCGCCGGTCAAACTGTACGTGCGAATTGGAAATTAAAAGTAATTGATCCACTTAAGGATGCGCGAGCGAAACTATACTTTATCGATAAAGCCGGCAATGATACCTCGATCACCATTCAGTATAATGCATTCAAAGTAACGCTTGAAACAAATCCTACGGATTTCGGGGCGGTAAAAGTAGGTCAACCTGTAACCAAAACATTCAAAGCAATCAATAACTCCGATTTTCCGGCAACGGTAAAACGTCTTGAGTTAAAAGACAGTAAAGTCGGATTTACGATTACGGAAACAAACGGAACAGCGATATCCTTACCGTTTACGATGTCACCCAAAGAAGAAAAAATCTTCAATGTTACATTTGTCAGCGATAAGACAGGCGATTTCCGTGATCATATCGGTATCGGGGATGATTGCGTATTCGGTTATCCCGTTGAAGTATTGGCCAAACCTGGCGAACCGATCATTTTGGTTGAATCGGATGCTATCTTCGGACAAATGACGGTAAATGATGATGCCGATCGTGACTTTACCGTTAGAAATATCGGAACCGCACCATTGGTTGTCGAGGGTTATACCTTACCGGTTAATCCCGAGTTCACGATCTACTATAACGGTACTAAATTGGATGGCAATA
>JALHLL010000017.1:24456-27179 GCA_022844575.1 bacterium | reverse complement strand
TCGAAAAATAAAAGTAATGATGCGTTCTTTATAGCGTCGCATCAATAGAATCATTACATCGCGCTCGCCTTGTTGCAATAGGTGCATCAACTCCTCGTCGCTTTTATTATTCCATTCCTTATAATCTTTCTTTCTTTTCATAACCATCCGCGTTTATACCCTATGTACCGTTCATACGCCGTTTTTGTTCCATTTTTTATATGAAACATTAGCTAAAAATTGTTGTAAGTGCCAAAGAAACCCTTTCCGCAGAACGTAATTGTATTCCGAACCCTTTGGAAATCTTAGAGATATTACTTGCAGGGGCTATAATTGATTTGAAGCCTAATTTTTCTGCTTCGGTACATCGCTGGTCAAAATTCGACACCGCTCTAATCTCACCGGATAGTCCTATTTCACCAATCAGTACTGTTTCCGGTTCAATCGGAACATCTTTCCATGAGCTTACCAATGCAGCGGCTATACCCAAGTCAACGGCAGGATCATCCAATGTAACACCGCCCGCCACATTGACAAATACATCACATTTCCGGAATTCAAGACCTAATCTTTTTTCCAAAACTGCAAGTATCATTTGCAAACGTCTGTTATCGAAACCTGTTGATGTTCTCTGAGCGACAGAAAAACCGGTCGGACTTACAAGCGCTTGAACCTCTATCAACATCGGGCGCGTGCCCTCTATCGTAGCCACTATAGCCGTACCTGAATCGCTCCGATTTCTTTGAGCTAAAAATATTTCTGATGGATTCGGTACTTCTTGTAAGCCACCTTCAACCATTTCAAAAATTCCTATTTCATTTGTTGAACCATAACGATTTTTTATTGCTCGTAATAAGCGGTAGGAATATGTTTTTTCCCCCTCAAATTGTATTACGGTGTCAACCATATGTTCCAATACTTTCGGTCCGGCAATCATGCCATCCTTTGTAACATGACCAACAAGAAAAATAGCTGTACCCGATTTTTTAGCCGCCTGCATTAACAAAGCGGTGCATTCTCTAACCTGAGTAACTGTTCCGGGTGTTGAACCGATTTCATCATGATACATTGTTTGAATCGAATCCACAATTACGACTGCTGCTTCAGTTTCCTTAATACTATGTAGAATGGAACTGATATTTGTTTCGGCAAGCAACATCAGATTATTCGGTATGTCGGAAAGTCTTGCAGCCCTTTGTTTTATTTGCCGTAAAGATTCCTCACCGGTTACATAAAGCGGATTATGCTGCTGCAAATGCGCACAAAGTTGAAGCATAAGAGTAGATTTCCCTATTCCCGGATCGCCACCAACCAAAATCAGTGAACCAGGGGTAATCCCTCCGCCTAATACCCTATCCAACTCATTAATACCAGAAATAATCCTACCATTTGCATCACCTTCAATCTCCGAAAGCCGTGTAACGGAAGTTTTTCTTTCCTTACCCGCTTTATTCTTTGCCGAAGAACCTGTACTTACAATCTCCTCTGCATAACTATCCCATGCCCCGCATACGCTACATTTACCTATCCAACGCGCACTTGTCGCACCGCAATTCTGGCACACAAAACGAGTTTGTGTTTTCATTCCATGTTCCTTTTAGTAATGTTTACAATACGATTATACGGAGAAAACGAATACTACTGAAAACATTTGGTTGGTGCGGAATCAATAAGAAAGTACGATTTACCCTTTTCTGCACATAAGTTCATGAAAAATAATTAAGTTTGAATTCATGAGATCGTACATTTGCACATTCAGCTTCATTTAATGAGTATCACGTTTTTAGTTTTTTGTACGCTTACATTTCAAATTTGCCTCGCAACATCACTGAAAGCCGGTGAAACGATCGAACAACTTTTCCAGAAAAAGCAATACCGTGAAATAATTGCTATGGAGAACAAGGTTGGTTCGTTTACACCGAAGGAGGTCTATTTTCTTGGGCGTTCATTCTTCCATTTGAAAAATCCTCAGAAGGCAATCGGATATTATGCAAAGGGAATCGGATTCGGTATGGACTCTGCTTATGTGCATTATCAAAAATCATTGGCTCATAGGAGCATAAAACAATTTAAGGAGGCATATAAAGAAATTGAAATTGCCAAATCAATGAAACCCGAAGAAGGTGATTATACCATAGAGTTGGGTTTTGCATTTTACAATCTCGAAATGCCCGATTCGGCATTAAAGATATTTTCGGAGGCGCAAGTTCGATTTCCGAAACATTATAGCTCATATTATATGGTGCCGCATATTTATCACCGTTACGGAATGAATAAAAAGGCATTAACTGACTTTTACAAAGCATGTACAATTATCCCTGCAACACATACTTTGTACGAGCAAGCTCTGATTGATATAGGAAATATAGAATACTCGATAAATAAAAACTATCCCGAAGCTATAAAGGCATTTAAGGAAGTGATTTCCATAAATCCCGATAATTACAATCAATATTATCAGTTAATTAAAGCATATAATTCTTCGGGCGAACATGAAACAGCTGATTCTCTTTTCTTGGTACTTAAAAAGGCATTTGAAAATAAAAAATTAGGTTCAAATGAGAATAAATACAAGAATGTTCCGATTTATGAAACAGAGTGGAAAGGCAATATAATAACAGTCTATAAAAGTTTTATTGAACCTGTTGAAACTCTGGATGTTTTTTATAGAATTTATGTACTCGATTCTTCAGGCACGGATATAGTACGTAATTTTATGATTGAAAAAACGGAGAATAATCCGC
>JALHLL010000017.1:0-24446 GCA_022844575.1 bacterium | reverse complement strand
ATTTTTCCTATGCGAAAAAGATACGGCAAAAGGAAAGCATATAACATACCCCTATGGGTGGAATAGTGATTCGTTTACACTCAAAGAGATAATTGCCGCCATTATAACCGTTTTACAAGGACCTGACCAGCGAAAATGATCTTAGTCACCCGTGACTATTCGATATACTCTTACCTTTGTGCAAATGTTCTTATGGTAATAACGTCATTACCTTATAAACGATGTACAAGACAATGCTTACAAAAGACGAAATACTTGAAGCTCTACAATCGGTAAAGGATCCCGAAATACCAACACTTTCAGTTGTTGATTTGGGCGTAATTACCAATGTTGAGATACAAAACGATACGACAGTACATATTTCCATGACACCGACATTTGTGGGTTGCCCCGCCATTGATGTAATGCAAAGCGATGTAAGGGATTGTATAACTGCTTTAGGTATTACAAATGTAAAGGTAGATGTCAATTACGATATTCCATGGGATAGTAATAGAATATCGGAAAAAGGGAAAGCAGCCCTCAAATCCTTCGGTCTTGCTCCCCCTCCTTCATACGATATGGTTTTGGAACTTGATGTTTTACATAATGCCGTATGCCCTTATTGCAATAGTGCAAATACTGTTATGCAATCTCCTTTCGGGCCTACACTATGCCGTTCCATTCATTATTGCAATGACTGTTCACAGGCATTTGAACAATTCAAGCCAATTTAATATTACAATTCCAATTCTATAACAACCGGACAGTGATCGGATGCTACCGTCTTATCATCCGTAATTTCGGGATAACGTTTAATTGTCGTCGGGGCACTAATCCCCAATCCTTTTCTGTTAATGGTTGGCTTTGCATTAGGGTTTGCAGATGCCCATGCCTTCGAGACAAAAATATAATCAATTTGGCGTATATCCACTTCATTTTTCGGCGCCCCGTCCCACCAATGCGTCCACTGCTCACTTGGCTTTAAGCGTTTAACAATATTCTCAACATTATTATTATTGAGCAGAGCCGATAGACTTGTATTGCCTTCTTCATAGTCATTCAAATCACCGACAACTGCAAACTTTTCTTTAGAAATTTTATTACCATATTTATTCTGAAGTATTTTTATTACTTCCTCCGCCTGTTCGGCTCTTCTTGCTTTTGTTTCATCCCTACCGCCCATCATGGATTTGAAATGATTAACAAAAACGGTAAATGTTTTACCATCTATAGTAAATTGTGCTTCCAAACAATCGCGTGAAAAAACATAGGACTTATTATCGGTTGTTCTTTTAAACTGATGTGTTTTTATATAGTCTGCCTCATACTTACTTAGTATGGCAACATCTATCAATCGCGGATCATTCCCATCTATCAAATACTTATACTTATACCCTAATGCGGAAAGGAATTGAGCATTGAAGTTCTTTAAAGTATCCATACTTTCCACTTCTTGCAGGCAAATAATATCCGCTTTCAGGTCTTTTATAGCTTTTGCCGTAAGGGTACGGGCATCATCCAAAACAATCTCAAATTTCTTTGTATCGAGAATAAATCCATCCTTAACGGCACTCTCAATCTCCGCAGCATTTTTTGAATTGAACTTGTACCGCCGGAAAAGATTTTCACAGTTAAAAGTCGCAAGTCGAACTTTTGGCATCAAGAACTCCCTTAAGAATTTGTATAAACTATTCTACTAACATACGACTTTGTAGCGAATAAAAACCCACACACTAAACCATACTGCATTGTAACTCCTTGTTTTTTGGTATCTTCGTCCATGTTAAATATCTTTTGTTTGAGTATGTGTTACCGTTTCCTACTATTTTGCCTCTCATTGCTCTTGATTATCGGCTGTAAGGATAATTCTACAGACTTAAGCAACGATGAAAAAGATACTGAGAATAATACTTCAAATGACAATTATTTGTCTCCCTCAAATTTGGAAGAAATGCTTCCGAAGGGTGAAATAGGTACAAAATATGAGTACTCAATCACGAATACTGTTCAACGTTCAAACACGAATAAAGTTGATACAAATTTCGGCAAGGCAACAAAAACTATTCTTGCACGTAATGTTTTAACCCCCGATTCAAAGTATAAAGCAATAAAAATCGCCGAAAAAACAGTAAATGAAGGCAGAATTTCCTTCGACACACTCTACTATGCAGTTGCAAACTCCACGCTCATAGAATATAGGTCTTTATCATATAGTTCTAGTTATGATACGGCAATTATCGTGAAAATGCCATTACAAAAAGGAAACTCATGGAAACAACGTAGATCAATGACATGTCATAGTCTTCTGATGAATTTTATCACTGAAAGTATCAATGCGCCTTTGCTGTTTTCAGGGAAAAATTATGAAACAATCAGGATTCTTTTGAATTATGAAATATATTCGCAAGAATACAGCAAAAGTGTTTCTTATGCGAAGAATATAGGCATGATAAAACAATTAATTACGCAAAAACAAAATTGGGCTGGTGAAAATTATATACCACCTACAACGATGTATGAGTTAATCAGCATTGAGACTCCAATCAAGTAATATAAAAAAGATCTTACGGAACAGTACTAAATACTCCTCAAGACAAGATACCGTTTATAAAATAATCAGCTGTTCTGCAAAGATACATATTGAAATTTGGCATATTAATTCACTTTGATTCTGCTGCCGATCATATTAAAGCGATTAGCAACAAATGATAAATCTGTAAATGAGGTATTTACGTTTGCATTTGTACCTGTATATATACATAGTAAGAAATGTCACTGAATCTTTCCACTGCTCACTAAATAGACTTAAAGTAACCTTAGTATCCGAGGAATCTTCTGTACCTACAGTGTCTGATATGAACTTTGATATTACAAGCCGTGCTATAAGTGTTAGTTAACTATCAAATAAGAATCAAAGCAATATTTCAGTTCGAGAGTTTTAGACTGTCCGCATTGAGATCTTTTTATCCGATTTATCCGAACTTGTCACGCTGTTAATTTATGTTATTTATATCGTGTATTCAGTTATATCAATCGAAAACTTCGTATTTTTTCCGAATGTTTCACAATTTTGTAAGCGTTTTATGTCCAAATTACTCATGCTCTGCTGCACACTCGCAGTATTCGTTATAATGGGTTGCTCCGAAGATGAAAACCCTGTACATAGTGGAAGTACAACATTTGCTATTTCGGACTTCGTACCGGACGGAGCTGTAGGTACGATCTACGATATGAAAATGACTATCACGACAACAACCACGTTCCCCGGTTTACCTAAACAAGAGCAAACAATAGAAGGAGTGGCGAGTTTCACAATTCTTGAACGTGACGTTATGTCACCTGATGGAAAGCATAAAGGGATTAAAGGGTTAAATTACACCGATGCAGCCAATCAGGTTGTTATTGACACTATTTACTACGCTGCAACCTCTGAAGGGGTATGGGTGTACCAAGAGCAACGTGGATATACGCCAACCTTTTTGGTTAAAGCACCAATAAAGGTTGGTACCGAATGGGCATCAGAATTTGCAGGTGTCACGTCAAACACTAAAATAACAAGTATAAACGAGCAGGTTAAGGTGCCGACCGGTTCCTACAGCGCTATAAAACTAAATACTGCCATAAGTTCATCTAACCCTGCGGCAATGTCTCAAACGACTTGGATTACTAAAGGAATAGGATTTGTAAAGTCAATTGGTGAGGCAAAGGTTGAATCGGGGTCTGTAACTGCTGTAACAACGACAACAACGGAATTGATTAAAATTACGAAAAAGTAATTTTTTACTAAAGTTCTAAAGAAAACAGCCGATTATTTTTCTAATCGGCTGTTTTCTTTTAATCTTATCTGTCACTATTGCAATTCTAAGAATTGATCTTAATTCTCGTACCAATCATATTAAAACGATTGGTAACAAATGATAAATCAGCAAAAGAAGCATTACCGGAAGGATTAGCTCCCGCACCGTGAAAATCGGAAAAAGCCGCACTTTGGTTTACCCAAATCGGTCCCGTAAAATTAAAAGCAACAGGGGTACCCGCCATAATAAGCGATTCTTCGGCAGCTGCTATGCGTCCATCATCCGTTGAATATACAGCAGTTGTTAATGCACCATTAATTTTAACCGATTTATATACTTGCTCTAATGCTTGTTCAAATGATTGTACAGGAATAATAAATGTAATAGGCCCAAACCATTCGTTTTCATAAATATCGGGTCTTGTAACCGATACTTCTGCTACGAATGGACTAAAAGAACGGGCATTTTCAAAACCCTGTTGTGTGCATGGTTGTGCATTCCGTAATACTTTACAATCGGTTTTTGAGACATCCTCAAGACGGCGAACCGTCGCTTCATTTTGAATAGCACCGAATGTACCCGGTCCCATTTTTTCATTATTTGCCATAGCATCAATTTTCTCGACAAACTTAGCAATAACTGTTTCATAAGCAATCAATTCATCACCCTGATGAATGCCGGACTTCGGAATAAAAATATTCTGTGGTGCAGTACACATCTGTCCGCTGTACAATGAAATACTGAATGCAAGATTATCCAAAACCGCATCAAGATTTTCTACACTATCAAGAATTACACAATTCACACCCGCTTTTTCAGTAAATACGGGTTTACCGTCCATACGTGCAATTGCTTCTATTTCACTGCCTACACTTGGGCTGCCCGTAAAGTCTAATATTTTCACAGCCGGATGTTGCGCTAATTCAAATGTAATCGGTTCGGTTACCGTATCGGTCGCCAACTGAATAATATGGGGATCGAGTCCGAGTTGTTGTAATGTATTCTGAAAACTTGCCACACATAAAGCCATCGGATAAATAACTTTCGGATGCACTTTGGTAATAGTAACATTGCCCGTTACCAGACTTGCGAACATACCCGGAAATGAATTCCAGATAGGGAATGTAGAACAACCTATAGTGCAATTTGGTCCCTTCGGCACTGCATGGAAACGTTTTTCGAGAGTTACCGATATTTTACCCATCGGTTTTGTCCACGTTGTGGAATAATCGAAATAGGTAGTTGCGGCAAGACCGGTAACAACTGCCTCCAATGCACGGTCGAAAGCATGTGGGCCCGATGCCTGAAATGCCATAACAAAACCTTGTCCCGTTGTGTGCATGGTAGCATACCCTATTTCAAAGAAATATGATGCAGCTTGCTCTAATAATTCGATACATATTGCAGCACGATCGGCTGGCGATAAACGCGACCATTGTTTTTGAGCATTCACTGCATTGGAAGCAAGGGTATTAACCGACCATTGAGGATAAGTAATACCTAAAGGAAAACCATATGGCGATTCCTCCTCGCCTATACTTCCTTCAGCACCCTCTTGCAATAATCCTGCAAAGGGTTTATGTAAACGATTTTTGAAGGAAGCCAATCCATCATCATTTGCAGTTTCCCCGTAAATTTTTCCGCTCGGCGGTTCGGGCCAATGTGCATAAAAAGTACGGGCAACATTTGCCTCCATTGCCTCGCGAATTGTTTCCGAATGTTTTTCGACCAAGTCTTGAAAATTCATTGTACCTCTTTACTGTATATTTATTAGAAAAAACGTTTTTTCAATTTATTATCAATATCCTTCATTCTTTGTTTTTCATTCTCCGAAAGTGCATTCTCTCCGAGCCGATTTGCTTTATCGGCAAGATAATTCCACTCATTTACAAGTGAATACTCTTCCGACTTTGTTATACCGGGTTTTTTTGCCAAACCGAGCAAATGCGGCTGATACATAATAATTAATAATATTGTAATAGCCGCAAGCAATAAGGTAGATACAATAACAGGTGATTGGAAAATTAATTCGGGGAATAGTATTATTGTTATTAACAGCCCTCCTATTGCACCACCTAAATGTGCCTCATGCCCTACATTATCGAATTTTTTTGACATACCGAACATAGAATAAGCCATAAAGCCAATACCATATATCCATGATGGAATTCCTATCGGCAATAAAAACAGCGATATTTGCGATTCTGGAGCCATAATTATATAAGAGAACATTATACCATTTACAGCACCCGAAGCCCCTATGGCTCTATAATCATTAGGGGAATTCATATGAACTATGAGAGAGAGTCCATTTCCCACCAGAAGACTACCCATATAAATTAACAGGAATACATCCCATCCGGCTGTTGCCACATATCTGCCGAACATAAACAGCACATACATATTGATAAATAAATGGAAAAAGTCGGCATGAAGAAAACCCGAAGAAAAGAGGCGGATAAATTCCTTTTTATACCGTATGGAATTACTGCTGAATAAAAATCTCTCAAAAAAATTCATATCGGAAAAACCCTTAAACGAAATGAGGGCGTTGATTCCGATAATTGTATAAAGAACTATTTCTCCCATACTCATTTTTAAAATCTTATGATAAAGTGTCGAATATCTCAGCTAAATTTCTTGCCGCTTCTTTTCTCTCGAATCTTTGTATTATTTCTTTTTTGGGATGATGAATTAATGTTCCATTATCAAAAGAAGTAATAATATGCTTTACTGTTTCCGCTATCGTTTGTATATCCTGCTGCTCAACCACCCAACCCGCATTTGCCTCAATAATATGTGCCGCAGCCGCACCATTACGCGGAGCCAACGCCAAAATCGGTTTATAAACACCTATATACTCGAATACTTTACCGGGTACTATTTCAGCACTTTCTTTTGCTTCATCAACGATAAGTAACGAAACATCGGATTGTTGTAAAGCACGCACACTTTGCTCATGCGGCAGATAAGAAACAACTTCAATCGAATCCCTAAAACTCGTATTTTCTATCATTTCCATTACCTCTGCACCAAGCCGCCCGATAAAACGGAGACGAAACCGCTCCTTTTGTATTTGCCCTTTCTGAAGCAAAAGCTCTATTGCCTGAAATAAGGTAGCCGGATTGCGTCTGCCATACATTGACCCCGTATAGGTTATCGTACAAACGGAATTTACCTTTTCCATATCAGGTGGCGGCGGAAAATCAGCCGAATCGAAACCATTCGGTATATGATGAAATTTATCTTTTTGCAAATCGGGGTATTTGTTCAAAGCATCATCCGTAATTCCTTGCCAAGCGGATTCTATTGCATTTGCCTCGCTGAATACGGAATGTTCTAAGTATTTGTCAATCTTCTTCGGCAGAAACCACCTATTCGGTGTAGTTAAGAAATCAGTCCATGGGTCACGAAATCCCGCTACCCAGGGTAACCCTGTCGATCGTTTTAATGACCGTCCGATAAGCGAACATGTGTAGGGCGGTGATGAAGAATAAATCATCGAGATCCCTTCATCCTTTATAAGTCGTTTGCCCGCCTTAACGGCAGTCGGTAACCACCCTATTCGGGCATCGGGAATAAAAATCGTCGAACGAATGAACTCCGCTATACTTTCCGTAAAGCTGCGTTTCTGTCCTTCTTTTTTCAGATTATTCACATCCAATGCTACCGATTTATCCTTACCCGTAAACTTTCGATACAAGGTATATGGCTCATAAATATGGGTGCGTTCCACATGAATATTAGAGGGTATCTTGTTCATGAGAGACTCATCTCTTGCTGGAAAATCGCCGTTTGATACCGTTAATACGATTGGAGTCCAACCATAATCCGGCAAATACTGTACATGTTTTAATACTCTTTGCACACCGGGACCGCCCGAAGGTGGAAAATAGTATGCCACTATAAGAACTTTTTTCATAAATTGTTTTTTGGCAATATTTTACTAAGGTCGCATCCCTTCTTTTCATAAGAATACCCTTAGCAACGCATACTCTATAATGGCAAAAATACAGGTAAGCTATAAGGTAGGAAACGGTATGCTTTGTAGTTTTGCTAAATAACATATTGAACACCCTTACTTATGGATTTACTTCGCTCATTTGTAACAGAAACGGAACGATTTGTCGTTGCTCACCGAGGAGCATCCGGAACCGCACCCGAAAATACTATGGCATCATTCCAAAATGCCCTTGCCGATGGTGCAAGAATGATAGAACTTGATGTACAGCTGACATCGGGAAATGAGGTTATCGTTTTTCACGATGATGTACTCGGAAGAACAACAAACGGGCAAGGACAAGTGCGAACACAATCCTTGAATGATTTGCAAAAACTTGATGCCGGCTCATGGTTTTCACCCGAATTTGTGAATGAACGAATACCTACTTTGGAGCAGGCACTCGATTATCTTCATGATAAGGCATTTGTCAATATAGAAATCAAACCACCGAAAGAAAGTGATTTTCGTTTGCGTCTTGAAAAAGTATTGGAAACCGTGTTTGCCGCAACAATGGAAACGAAAACACTCTTCAGTTCATTTCACCACAGAACACTTCGTGAATTGAAGGAACGCTATCCCCTTTTACATACGGCGGCAATTAATGTGCCCGGCGATAAGAGATTACCTTCAGAACTCTCCCGCGAAACGGGTTGCGAGGGATTCGTATGTTCCATCCATGAACTAACACAAAAAAGAATTGATGATGCAAAAGCACATGATATTTATATCGGTGTTTATACAATCAACCGCAAAGATCAATTCGACAAAGCATATAAAATGGGTGTGAAAGCACTTGTAACAAACTTTCCTGCAAATATTGCACAGTGGATGGGTGAAGCGGAAGGTCTATCCTAATGGATACATTCTTCTATATACTCGGCATTATGGCTGCCTGTTGTACAACATTTTCTTTTTTACCGCAAGCATTAAGAGTATGGCGCACTCGTGAGGTAGAACAATTATCACTCGGAACATTAAGTTTAATGATGGTGGGTGTTTTTTTATGGCTCATTTACGGCTTTTTTCGTGATGATATGATTATTATCGGAGCCAATGGTGTCGCTATATTTTTTGTCGGATATATATGGTCGGTAAAAATCCGTGATGTAAAAACTCAAGAAAAAGAAGATGACCACCATAATGAAGCTATTATGTAATGTGCTTATTTATAGACGCTGATTTCTACTCCGCACAGACTGACGCAATTTCGTGTTAAGCCCCATCCTCGCCTTCCCGAATGGGTAAGGAATTAATTTCAATAAAAAAATCAAAAGTCTCCCCTTGAGGAGATGTAGAGGGGCTGCATTTACTGTCATTCTGAGTGAAACGAAGAATCTGTACATGAATTAGATTCTTCACTACGTTCAGAAGGACGTGGTTTCGTGTTTTGACACCCCGTCACGTTCCGTGCCACCCCTCTGATAGAGGGGAATTGTTCTTTTTTACAAATTATAATTAAAATCCCCCTCCGCTGGAGGGGTGCCGTAGGCGGGGTGGCTGAATCTGTATTATTACACGAAATAGATTCTTCACTCCGTTCAAAATGACGCGGTTTCGTGTTTTACACGCATTGCCTTTATATCATACCGTATCACGCACACTTTAGTAAATTGCAATCGTGTGATATACATAAAATAGAATGCTTCGCAAAAACAAACACTTATTTATACTCTGAATTATGGCTAAAAAACGTATGGTAAAGGATACCCTTGCCGATTTATCGAAAGAATTTCGTGCCGTTAATTACACTGTGTTAAGCAAGGTGGAGATAGGTTTGAACTATAGACTAAATCGCTTGGTCTATGAACTCTATAACCTCACCGAAAAAGAAATCAAAATAGTGGAGGGGGTGTAGGATGGGAGAGAACTCAATAGTGGGAATACCGAACGATGGTCTTTTTAATGAAGAGCCGTTTGGTACAAACAAAGACGATTATAAAAGGACGCATAAACGTGCTGTTCAAACAGGCATGAAACCTTCGCATTTGTATAAATTTTACTCCATAAATGAGAATCTTTTTAGAGTTCTACAATCCTCCTCATTATACTTTAACTCACCGTTAAGTTTTAATGACCCTTTTGATGGTAAGTGGCATTTTAATACAGATGAATTGCAACAAATACTAATAAAGCAAAAATTAGATAACTTAAAAATTCAAGATCCTGAACTTTACAACCAAATAATTGAAAATAACTGCCAAGTAAGCATTGTAGGGACTAATCAAACAATTCTATATTATAATTTATATACAGCACATATATGTTGTTTTTCTACAGAGCGTACGAATACTCTGTTGTGGGCGCACTATGCTGACAATCACCGAGGAGTTTGCCTTGAATTTGATACTCTCGAAGATAGCGATTTATTTTCACAAGGTGAGTATGTTCGATATGTAAGTCAATTACCTGATCTCTCTTTACCCAGAGACAGAAAAAAAATCAGATCACATTTATTTTTTACAAAGTACAATGAATGGGCTTATGAAAGTGAATTCAGATTGTTCAGATTGTATGACAATAAAGAAATGAATGAGTTAAGCAGTCAAAATTACAAGACTTATGGTGGGAATATCGGGAAAACAATTCCTTTTAAGAAGAATTCACTCAAGAAAGTAATTGTCGGTTGCGGCTTGTTTGAATTCAATTTTAGTTTTGCAAATTATAGGAAATTCGCTTTATTGTTGCGTTTAGTAAAAGAGAATTATCCCGATGCTACATTCTCTTATGCTAAAAAATCGGAAACGAGTTTTTCATTAAACTTTGAGGACAACCTCACGTATCAACAAATTATAGATGTTATATACGAACAAGCAAGAGCTAAGATGAATGAAAAAGAAGAACAGAGACAAGGAATACGAGACTATAATGAAACAACCCTGAAGAAGAAATCAAAACTATAATGAAACAACCCTGAAGAAGAAATAAGAATAGTGGAGGGGGTGTAAATACGACACCCCGTCACGTGCCGTGCCACCCCTCTGGAAGAGGGGAATTTAATTTGAAAAATAATCCGTAAAAATTACCCTTTCGAGTGGTGCTGAAATTGGGGTGGCTGAATTAAAAATAGTGGTGGGGTATGGTGGAGTAAATGGTGGAGAAGAAAAGTTACCCCACCACGCCTAACCCGCAATAAATAAATACACTTATAAAAGCGTGGTGGAGTGGTGGAGAAGAAAAGCAATAAAATAGAAAAAATATATATAAATAATAGGAAAAAGAACATTGAAAAAAACGCCTTCTCCACCACGTCGCGTAAAGTGCTTATAAATGAATAGGATAACAAAGCAAAAAGCGTGGTGGAGAAGAGCATGGTGGGGAAGAAAAATTGCGATAACACAAAAAATGAGTAAGAAAAACATGTTCTCACAACAATTTATAGAAAACGTTAGCAAGTGGATAAAGGAATAGCTGAACCTGATGCCAAACGGAAAAAAACGCCGGTATATATGAGCAACGCAGACATTACCGACAGTTTCCGGTAACACTCATACTTGATAAGATACAACTGCCCGACCCCATGCACATCACAGCCGAGCAGATAGAAGAATCTATATTCGAATTAGATTCTTCACTTCGTTCAGAATGGCGTGGTATCGTGTTTTGACACCCCGTCACGTTCCGTGCCACCCCTCTGAAAGAGGGGAATTTTCACGTTTTCGATTTCATTTCCTTACAATTCCTCTCCGCCGGAGGGGTGCTGAAAGCGGGGTGGCTGTGTTCTGTTATTTCACAAGAAAGATTCTTCACTTCGTTCAGTACGGGTAGTTTTATATACGCGCTTACTTCTCTTCCGCATGGAAAGCATGAAGTAATCGGTGTATAATCGGTGAGGCGATAATGCCTGTTATCGTAATAAATAAAAGACCGCTAAATAGTGCATAGAACGAGGCAAATACCTTACCGCCGTTTGTATACAATTCACTTACAGGTCCCATACCCCCAAGTATCATGGATGCGTTTAGAAGCGCATCAAGAAAGTCCATCCCTTCTGTTGCCATATATCCCCAAACACCGCAACCAAGCCCTGTAAAGACTATTAACACTGTTACAAACAGTGACTTAACGATTCGGAGTACAAACTCTTCACGTCTTAGTAGCGGCTGATGTTTCTTTTCATAAATCATAGTAATACCATTCATTTATTATACTTTCATTACTCAATATATTGCCGGATGCCAAAATACAATGCAAATGATGCTTCAACGTTGTAGATGAACTTGAATAAAAAACAGATAGAGACGGGTACAAGTATTTTAAACATCTTTTATGAATGATACAATTATTAGGGAGTTTGTAGCTGCACTTGAGATTCTTCTCAAAAAACCGGCGGTTACCCTACCCCATACAATCATAGAATCAATACATGAATCGCTTGCCATACGACCCGATTTACTTCATTGGAAAGAGTCAGGTGTTTTATTACATCTTTGTTCACAGGTTGGTATAGCTGCTCATTTACGCCATATTGTTGTTCATGACTTTTTTTCGAAGCATTCCGATTTTATTCTTCCGTCTATTACTTCCATTTATTGGAAAGGTGATTGGAAACAAGTCGCACTTCTGAAAAGACGAGGCAAGATTCTTACAGCTAAAATATTAGATACTCGAGAGGAAATAGAGGTTAGCGAGTCGGTACTTGATGAAACAGAAAGAAGAGTATATCAACTTGCCTTAGACCATGAAATACAAAAAGCAAAGGTTTTATTGACACATGCAGGCGTTGGTATTACTGATATAGAAAAGTGCTTGCAGAAATTCGGTAGTGAAATCTTACTTGTTGTAGCGGAGTATTTGGAAGTAGTCGCTTTGGAGATTCGCGGCAGAAGTGAACTTGCTTGCCATTTGCTGGAGCATCCCGAATTGGCGGAAACATTGGCGGCAGCGCATCATGTACGAACAATTCTTCCCGATCATGGCTTACCCGTTATTGTTGCCGAAGGCGGTATCGGATATATCGCAGATATACATCATAAAGAACCCCTTCATCATAAAGATCATGAAGCCGACCATCATCACCTAACCCCTGTTGAAAGAGCAATTCGATATCTAAGAATTGAACAAAAAGATATTTGGATAGTGATAGCATATAGTTTAGTAATCGGTTTAATTTCGCTTATTACTCCACTTTCTGTAAATGCAATTGTTTCTACTATATCTTCGGGGGTATATACATTGCCGTTGTACGTACTTTCCGGACTTATTTTTTTCGGATTGGTATTTTCCGGAATATTAGGAATTGTGCAAATGTATGTTGTGGAAGTAATTCAACAACGTTTATTTGTTAATACGGCTTTTGAAATTTCCTATAAATTACCGAAAGCACATTACGAGTCACTGGAGCAAGAAAATGTGCCGGAATTATTAAATCGCTTCTTTGATGTATTAACATTACAAAAGTCAATTTCAAAAATCCTTATTGATGGCTTGGGTGCTTTAATAATAGGTATTGCAGGATTGGCATTATTGGCATTTGTAAGCCCCTTGCTTCTGGCACTCGGAATATTGTTGATACTGTTTTCGGGAGTTATGCTCTATTTTTTAGGTCGCGGCGCATTAAGAACAAGCATCAATGAATCAAAGAAAAAATATGCCGTTGCCGCGTTTCGTGAGGGTGTGGGACGTTCCATGTTAAGCTTTAAGTTAACCGGTACAGCCGAATTTATTTTCCGTAGAATTGACTCCCTATTACATCAATATTTAAAATACCGACGTTCGCATTTTCAAGTATTGGTAAGACAGCTTTCCGGCTATGCCGTTTTACGTTCCATTATAAATACTGGTGTTTTGGCAATAGGCGGAGTTTTGGTTATTGAAAGGCAAATTACACTTGGTCAGCTTGTGGCAACGGAAATAGTAATCGTGTCGCTTATCACCGCATTGGAAAAACTTTTCCGCCAATTAGAATTAGTATATGATTCATTAACAGCTTTCGATAAAGTAGGGCATGTTACGGATATTCCGTTGGAGCGTATCGGAGGAACTATTTTCCCCGAAGGTAATAGCGGCATTGCTATAGAAACCAAATCGGTGGCATATTCTTATGGCGAGTTACCTATTCTAAAAAACTTGACAATGTTTGTACCATCTGGTGCAAGAGTATCCCTTGTAGGTAAGTCCGGTGCAGGAAAATCCACTCTCGCCCATTTGCTTATCGGTGTTATTGAACCCAAAGTCGGCACAATTCTATTAAATGATTTGGATACAAGAGCACTCGATTTGGCTTCCGCACGAAGAAATATCGGTTTGGTTTTGCCAAATGATGAGATAATTGACGGTACTGTGTATGAAAATATAGTGATGGGCAGAACATGGGTAAGCCCACAGGATGTAATGAATGCCGTTCGATTAACACGGCTCGATGAAACATTTTTGCGATTGCCGCAAGGTTTACAAACCCATTTAATCAGTTATGGTAAGAATCTTTCTACGGGCGAAGTACGCAGACTTATGATAGCAAGAGCAATAGTCCATAAACCACGTTTGGTAATTCTCGATGAAGCATTTACCGGAATTGAGGAAAATTTGAAGATCGATCTGATTGAAAAAATTTTCGACCATCGTAATCCATGGACAACTATTGCCATTACCCATGACCCCGAGGTGGTGGCTGCGACAGAAGCGACTTATGTATTAGGCGAAGGTGCAATTATTGAGCATGGTGACACGAAAGAATTAGCTGATGACCCGATAAGTCAATGTTCCGGACTATTTCCCGATTTATCAACCCTCATTCATCATCGCGAAAGAAAAGGCGGTGTATTATGAAATTACGCTCATTACTAAAACCGCATATTCCGGTTTCTATATCCGATTATGGATTAAGTTATTCATTATCAGCCGTAAGAACATCACGAAGCGTAAAAATATTTGCCTATGCAATGCTATTCACTTTTTTTACTCTCATTTTTGTTTTTATCGGCGTGCCTTGGGTACAAACAGTAACAGGCGAGGGACAAGTAACAGCACTTATTCCTAATCAGAGACCGCAAACAATTCATTCCCAAATTAAAGGGCGATTGGTTCGATGGAATGTTACTGAAGGAGATATTGTTGCCGCAGGCGATACAATTGCCGTATTACAAGATATAGACACTAAATTTCTTGATATGAATTTAATTGAAAATCAATCGAAACAATTACAAGCATTAAAAGAAAGACGAACTCAAATTGTTGAACAGGTGGAAGTATATCGCCGGCAAATTGATGCAGAAACAGCAGCCAGAGAGTCTGGTATAGCTGCCGCAAAACAAAAATTACAACAATCAATACAAAAAAAGATAGCCGCTGAAGCTAATGTAACACAAGCGGAATTGGATTTGAATATTGCAAAAAGAAGATTTGAGGACAGAAAGCAATTATTTGAAAAAGGGCTGCGCTCTCAGCGGGATTTTGAACGCGACCGTTTGGATTTGCAAAAAAGCGAAGTTGCCCTTACAAAATCGCAAACCGATGCGGAAGGCGCACGGCGTAATGAACAAGAAGAACGTTCCAATATTACAAATAAGGAAAATGAAGGGGAATCGAAAATTCTTAAGGTTACTACCGAAGAAATAAAAGCACTTGAAACAATCGCATCACTCGATAATTCGATAGCTAAGGGTACTTCCGAACTAAATACCGTACTTGTCCGTAAGGAAGCGTCAGTTGTACGCTCACCCGTTAATGGTAAGGTTGTACGTTTACTTACATTAGGAAGCGGCGAAACGGTAAAGCAAGGTGAAGAGCTTGCCGTAATTGCTCCTGACGCAAATAGTCTTGCGGTAGAATTACTGATTTCCGGTAATGATGCGCCTTTATTATCGGTAGGTAGAAAAGTACGTTTACAATTCGAAGGTTTTCCCGGTTTTCAAATATCAGGTTGGCCCTCCGTTTCCGTCGGTACATTCGGTGGCGTTATTTCCGTAATTGATGCTGTACAGGATACAAAGTCGGTAGGTAAATTTCGTATTGTTATAAAGCCGGATCCTGATGATGAAAAATGGCCTGAATCCGTGTATTTACGACCCGGTACACGCTCATTCGGCTGGATGCAATTAAATACGGTATCTCTCGGATTCGAATTGTGGCGACAATTTAACGGTTTTCCGGCGGCGGTAGAAAAGCCGAAAGACACCAAGAAAAAAGATAAATCCGATGAATCTTCCGAAGAATAAAACATTGTAATTATATAAAAAAAGAATCCCGTTTTTTAAGCGGGATTCTTTTTTGTGTATTACTTTACTATTTTCATTTCTACCCGCCTGTTTTTTGCTCTATTCTCATCGCTGTTATTCGGCACTTTCGGATTCTTTTCACCGAAACCTGTAGAATTTATTCTCTTTTTATCAATTCCGTTTTTTACTAAATAATCGGCAACGGAACTTGCCCTGTCTTTCGATAATTTCAAATTATATGCCGGATCGCCAACATTATCCGTATGCCCTTCAATACTTATTTTCACATCGGATTTTTCCTGCAAAAATTGTATTGCATTATCAAGATCGGGATATGACTCCTCTTTTAATTCGGTTTTATTAAAATCAAAAAATACCATCAATCGTGTTTCACCCTGCGAATAAGGCGAAAGCTCAATATTATTTTCAACCTCAGTCCCTTTACTCAAGGCAGGTACGGTCAATCTTTCCGAATAAAAAAGATAATCCGGACGATGTGCCGTAATCAAATAATCTCTTTCAGCCGGCACTGTAACAAAATATTCACCGGTAATATCATCACTGCGTAAAGTTGCTATTTGTTTTCTTGATTTCAAATCAGTAATAACAATATCCGCACCAAGTGGTTTTCCCGTTACTTTATCGCTTACAATACCACGCATAATGGCAACAGGTGAAGGCATTTCGGGGTTCGGAGCGGCATAATAGATATCAAGTGCTCCATCACCGCCCGGACGTGTGCTTGCAAAATACGCCTGGTCTGAGTTTACTCTTGCTATATATGCAATTTCATCATATTCGGAATTTATAGGTGTTCCTATATTCGTCGGTGATGAGAAGCTTTCACCCGATTTACGGCTCACATAAATATCATAACCACCTACTCCGCCGCTTCTATTGCTGGCAAAGTATAATGTTTTACCATCGGCAGCAATAAAAGGCGTATTCTCATCACTCGAACTGTTTATATCACTAAGTGCTACGGGGCGTGTCCAGCCCTCACGAGTCCGGCGAGTCATATACATATCTGTACCGCCCTTTCCCCCTGCGCGATCGCTACTAAAATAGAGTACCGTTCCATCATTCGATAAAGAAGGCGCGGCATCCCAGGCATCCGAATTAACAAGAGGACCTAAATTCTGAACATCGGACCATTTGCCAAGTTCTTTTCTTGCACTGTATAAATCCGTTCTTCCCGAACCTTCAACGGAATGTTTATAAGCGGCAAATACGATATATTGCCCATCGGGTGTTAAACTTGCAGAACCTGCATGAGAAGCATTATTAATAACATCGTCTATTTCTTGTGGGGATGTCCAAGAATTATTTTCCGAATTTACGATATAGATTTTCTGCTCACCCGAACGTTCCGATGTAATATAGAGCGTACCTCCCGACTTTGTCATTGTATTCGGATAATCATCATCGGAAGAGTTAAAATTCGATTGCGAAATCTGAACAGCCGGATTATTCTTTATTTGCGCGTGTACATTAAATACAGAACAAAGAATTACTATCAATAAAAGTATGTTTTTTTTCATGTTCCTCTCCTTAATTAAAATAATACCATAAACCAATGCCAACTTGCAAGGTATTAAGTACCCTATCACTTGCAACGGTTATATCATTACCCAAAAAATCCTTTTGAGTCTGATTTTCTGCCGGTTTTGTAAACATATATTGAAATCCGGCTCTCGGCACTAATGCCCATGATTTATTAAGATCTATTTTATAGGCAACACTTATATCCAAACCCGCCCTGAAATTATTAGTATTATCTATTTGTTGCGTAAAGGAAGATGTTTTGGAGGAATCTCTAATACCATCTGGTATTTGATCGTAAAACCAACAATGGTCTGGAGAAGCTATTGTTGCTGTACCGGAAACCGTAGGTGTGCTGCCTGCGTTTCGGAAGTGGAATGTTGGTCCTAACAAAACCATAAAGTTCTTAACAGGTGTTACACGTATCGAAAGTCCGAACGTATAATACTCAAAACCGGTATTATCATCTGAATAATCAATCGTGGCAACCGTATCCGTACCAAATCCCGATTGATCAGGACAATCCAATTTATAAGTACCTTTACGAGAAAAATTCATTACCTGATACCCAATTCTTGGTTGAATACCAATCATATCCGAAAAACCTATATCCGCAACTATCGCCCCGAACCCACCGATACCATTACCTTGGGAAAAAGTATTTATCTGATCTTGCGGTGTACCTGCCATCAGTGTCTGACTAAAAAAATTAAATCCGATTCCGCCTTCAATACCTAATGCAAAAGTAGTTTTACCTTTGTTTGAAGATGACGAACCATCCCCGGTTTTATCCGCAGCCGACCCCACTGAACTTGTAGTTCTTCCATTGGGTCTTAACACATCTTCCTGTGCATAAAGTGTTGATGTGATTATGCATAAACAGCACCAACAAAGTACATACTTCATACTTCCTCCGATTTAAATTATAAAAAAGCTCTAATACATGATAGAGAGAAAACGTAACCACTTATGAAAGGTTTTACCAAAATAGGATTATTTTTCGATGTCGAAGGCAATAACAATGTTTTCATGGTATATCATTGCAAAATTTTGTCATAAAGAAAAAGTCCACGATTTTTGAGTTCGCTTTGCTATGCTTTTTTAATATGAGGGTCGCCTATGCCGGTCAGTACACGTTTCATTCGGTATTCCATATCGTTCTTCTTTGCTCTACTTCTGCTCCCTTTCATTTCAGTTCACATGTTTGCCGATTCGGCAACATGTAGAGAACTTGTGAAAAGGTTGGACACACTGAAGGTTAATAATCAAGCCATTTGTGCAGTCGAGGGGTTAATAATAGAAAGGGACGGACTTATGCTCTCTTTAGATTCGGGTACAGTTACTTTTGCAGAACCGATTGACGGCAGAGTGCACTTTGCTCAATTTAAGGGTACCGGTAGTATTACATTTGAGCCCACAACCAATGTTGAAAAAGCACAATTAGCCCTTTACAATGAAAAATCCGAAACTTTCAGAGGTATTATTGAAGAAGTGTTTTTGTACTTTAATGACTCGACTTTTGAAGAGGTTACACAACAATTCCCGCCCGAAAAGAAGTATTTCAAACTTCCTTTAGTAAATTTTCCTTGGACACTTAAGGATATTTACTACTATGAGGATAATTATCTGAATGATATTTCCGTGCAGGGATTCTTAGAAAAAAGGCGCAATCAGTCTATGTTTTGTATAACAAAATGTACAAATAAAAATACTTGTCTCTACTCATATAACACCTTACTTAGCGAACCGATAAGCTTCACTTTGTATGAAGGTAAAAGTCTGAAAAGTGATAGAATATATGTGAACTCTTGTCCAAGACCGGAGAGTATAGACTTAATACCCAAGCAATTAGAAGAAGTTTCAATAACCAAAGAACAACTGAATGTTGATATTAAAGATAATTTGGAAATGAGCGTACAAGCTGATATTAGCTACGTAGTTTTATCAGACGATATACGTTGGGCTGAATTATCATTGCATCATGAATTAAAAGTAACATCAATACAAGATGAAAACGGAAATTCATTCGAGTATTTTCAGCCGAAAGAATCATATTCAGTTTGGGTAAAGATGCCCCAAAATTCCAAAAAAGGATTACAAGGTACTTGGAAAATAAATTATTCCGGGAAGATAATAAAAAGGATATATGACCATACCTACATAGAGTCTTCAATTAGTTGGTACCCTACATACGGCTATAAAAACAAATCCCTTTTTGATATAACCTTTACGATACCTGATAACTATAAAATTGTAAGTATAGGTGATAATATCTCGACCGAAGAGAAAGATGACAAACTGATTTCTCGATGGGCTGTTGATTATCCGATTCGAAATGCCTCATTTAATATAGGTCCTTTCAGGCAAAAGAAAATGGAAAGAAAAGGAGTGCCGCCTGTAACCTTACATTATATCACTGCAAAAAACCTTGACAATATTGTTACCGATGTTGCACAAGCATATGAATTCTATACAAATTTGTATGGTCCTTTGCCCAATAAATCCATCAATGCAACAGAAATCCCTTATTCTCATGGCGAGGCATTTCCGGGTATGTTACATCTTACATATTTCTTATTTGCAAGTGGAGAGAATACGGGAGAATGGGAATCATTCACTGCACATGAAACCGGACATCAATGGTGGGGAATAGGCGTTGATTTTGCTACATATAGAGATCGCTGGATAAGTGAAGCATTTACCGAATATTCTTCTATAATGTACACACAGTTGGTATTAAAAGATAATGAAAAGGTTTTCGGTTTATTAAATAATCATAAAAAAGAATTATTGGCCAGAAAAAAACAACGTTTAAAAGACGGTGTTGATTTATGTCCTGTTTCGATGGGACATAGAGCCGGAAGTACTAGTCTTACCAGGGGAGATTATCAACCTGTTGTGTATTATAAAGGTGCATGGACATTACATATGCTTCGTAATATGCTATTAAACCTTAATACCATGAAAGAGGATATGTTCATGAAAATTATGAAAGAGTTTTTCACGACATATCAAGGTAAGGAAGCAACGACAAAAGATTTTCAAAGATTAGTTGAAAAAAATATCGGACAAGATATATCATGGTTTTTCGATCAGTGGATTGACGGCACTGCAATCCCTGAATATCATTTTGCTTATAAACCGGAAAAACAACCGGATGGAAAATACAAAGTTAAAGTACGCATTATGCAGAAAAATGTACCCGCCGATTTTAAGATGAGCGTCCCGATAAAAATAGTGTTTAAAAGTGGCGATATTGCAAGAATTAGAGTTTTAATGACTGGAGAAAAAGCAGAGTTTGATTTACCTCCTTTACCGCAAGAACCCAAGGAAGTGATATTTAATGATTTGGAATCGGTGCTTTGCACGGTAATAGATAGAGATTGGGATTAAAACCGAAGATTTATATAATAATCCCGTCAAATTCTTTTTTGAAATTGACGGGATTATCTTTTTTATTGCATAATTTTATTGAATCGCTTTACGAATTGCTTTAACAAATTTTGTAAAATGAACCGTTCTGCTGCTTGTTCTATTCGCAGCGCCATTAAATAAATTCGTCATAAGTTTCAGGCGCAATTTGGTTGTAATTTCAAGTTGGCATCCTTTGCCTGTAGTTGTCCGATTAGTAAAACTGGTTTTTGCTTGACCCGAAATACTTGAAGTCGTATCAATTCTCGCATCGAACCCCTCTGCAACCAATTCATTTTTTACCTTTGTACGCAAGTCTGCATCGCGCCCGCCCACAAAAACTATTTCATTAACATTGTCGGATTTACCATGTATAGCAATTGCTTTGCTTGCGGCACTAATCATTTCATCTCCCTTGTGTTCATCGAAATTCACCGATGTAATATGTAGAGTAGCATTACCCGAATTCGGTGTTTTTAAGCCCGTAAAGCTGTAGAAATCGTAATCCGACCCAGCCACCGAATCACATATTTCCGTTGTTCCTGCCTCAATACCGCCGCCATGTGGGGTACAGATTATAGTTGTAGAGGTAGTTGCACGCCATTGTTTGGAATATGCGTTTGCTAACTCCCCTTTCGATAATGCATCAAAGTTTGCGTAGGTATCCGAAAGTACTGATTCGCTCTTTCCGTTATGCGAATGCTCGGAACAATTATGCTCTTGCTCCATTAACGGTGTCGCATCTGACGCAATCGGCTCATTCGTCAGATCTGAACTGCATCCGATTACAAGCGATATAAGACCTAATCCTATCATCGATACAAAAACAAAATGTACGACTGAAAAGGAAAAACGTGCTGTTGTTATACTGTTCATAAGAACCCCTGTATAAAAAAATGAATGAAAAGAATCGTGTTTTAGTTTCTGTTGCGAACTTACTTTGCTTCGCTAACCGTTCGCTAATCATGTAAGCCGCTCTATGTATATCAAGTGATTCCTGATTGACAATGCGAACTTACTTTGCTCCGCTAACCGTTCACTAATCGTCAGTCTCATTTGTAAAAAACCGTTCAACCCTATTCATATACCATTCATCACTTATAAAGAACGTTTGGATGCAGATCAGTAGAATAGTACGCTTTTATAAGCGATTTTCGCAAAAGAAATTTTTCAACATTTTTTAAGATTTAAGTATTTATGAAGTACTCATTCTTTGTATTCCTTACAGTGTGGTTTACATCACTTACGATAGCTTTAGGCAATGTACCTGAAAATGAACAAAAAGCAACACAAACTGTACGAGGAACGGTAAAAGAATCCGAATCCAATAGCCCTTTAGTCGGAATCTCTGTTGTGATATTTATTGACAGCACAAAAAAGATAGGTGCAATTACTGATAAATCAGGAAGTTTCAGATTAAAAAACGTACCCTTAGGCAGACGTTCGATAAAAGTTTCGGGAATAGGATATCAACAACAAATACTTAATGAAGTTTTGGTAACGGCAGGCAAAGAAACAATTCTCGAAATTATGATGATCGAAAAAATTGCCGTTACCGATGAAGTAGTTGTAAGCTTCGACCGCGCCGCGCAAAAGATAAATACCATCAATGAATATGCAACGGTAAGTTCAAGGGCATTCAATATTGAAGATACTAAGAAATATGCAGGTGCACTCGGCGATCCATCACGAATGGTGCAAAACTTTGCGGGTGTGGTCGGCGCGAATGATTCGCGAAATGACATTGTGGTAAGGGGTAATTCTCCGGCAGGAATGTTATGGCAATTAGAGGGGCTAAATATACCGAATCCAAATCACTTCGGTTCATTAAACAGTACGGGCGGCCCCGTAAGCATTCTTAATAATAATAATCTGGGAAAATCCGATTTTTTTTCCGGTGCATTTAATGCCCAGTACGGTAATGCTTTTGCCGGAGTTTTTGATTTGCATGTGCGCAATGGTAATAGTGAAAAACATGAATTTGTAGGTCAGATAGGATTTAATGGTTTTGAGCTTGGTGCCGAAGGTCCTTTATCGAAAGAATCAGGGGCTTCGTATATACTTAATTATCGTTATTCTACACTTGGTGTATTTAAGGCGATAGGAGTTGATTTTGGCACAGGTGGCTCCGTACCGAATTACCAAGATATAAATTTAAAAGTTAATATACCATTAAGTGACCAATCTACTTTTTCGATATTCGGTATCGGCGGATTGAGCGATATTGCATTTTTGGGTAATGATATAGATACGACAAAGAAAAATCTTTATGGTGACGAAAATCAGAATACGAAAGTCAATTATAAAACGGGAATTGCAGGTATGGCTTATGAAACAACACTTTCCGAGCATACATTTCTGAAATTTACACTTGGTGCAAGCGGTACAAATGAGAATTTTAATGGTGATTCCATTGATGTAAAAACACGTATTGCATACCCTTCTGGCGAAGCACATTTTATTACGAACAAATATTCGCTTGTTGGGCAAATGCGTCATAAATTCGATGCAAAAAATTCACTCTCTGCCGGCTTTACTGTTGATAGAACACAATTTAATCTCGGGAATATGGATTTTCCGAATGGAGTGCCCACACAAAGAGTAAATATAAGCGACGGAGCGACATTGAGTCAGGGATATATACAATGGAAACACCGTTTTACCGATAATTTTTCTACCGTTTTAGGTACGCATACACAACATTACAGTCTGGGGGATGCCTTTATTATTGAACCACGTGCAAGCATACAATATTTGTTCGGTGATGGACAATCCCTTTCACTCGGATACGGCTTACATAGCCAAACGCAAAATATTTATGATTATTTTATAGAAACAAAAACTCAGAACGGTTCTGAAAGAACAAACAGTTCTATGGGATTCACAAAAAGCCATCATTTTGTACTCGGATATGATTGGAATTTTGCCGATAATTGGAGATTAAAAGCGGAAGCATATTATCAATCATTATTCGATATACCCATAAGCAGAGAAAACCAGACTTTTTCACTTATAAATTCAGGTAATTCGTTTGCACCGAATGAAGAATCGAACCTAAAAAATGAGGGTACGGCAAAAAATTACGGTGTTGAGTTAACGGTAGAACGCTTCTTCAGCGAAGGATTTTATGTACTTGCAACAGGTTCGGCTTTCGATTCAAAATATAAGGGTTATGATGGCATTGAAAGAAATACCGCTTTTAATATGGGGTATGTGGCAAATCTTCTTGCCGGAAAAGAATTTTCATTAGGAGACGACATTCTATCTGTAAGTATAAGGGTTTCCACTACGGGCGGCAGATACCTCACCCCGCTTGATGCACAAGCATCAGCACAACAAGGAAATGCTGTGTATGATGATACAAGGGCTTTTTCACAAAGGCAAACTCCTTATTTTCGTACGGACCTTAAATTGGCATATCGTCAGAACTTCGGAAGCAGTACTATGGAATTTGCCATTGAATTTCAGAATATTACCAATAATGAAAATGTGTTTCAACAATCGTATAATAGAAGAACCAATAGTGTTGTAACACAATATCAACAGGGCTTTTTTCCC
>JALHLL010000016.1 GCA_022844575.1 bacterium | reverse complement strand
TAAGTGCTAAATATTTTACAAACCTTACCGTTCGCATTACCCCGCTCAAGCCCATTGGCGGAAAATAATACGCAATTACCAAAACCGTGCGTTCCGACATGAAAATTTATATTTTTTACTGTTATTTACTGTATGAATGTGTGCAAATATGGTGTTTACCAAGCATAAAAACAAGAATGGTCTTCCGCTCATGAGAGTGAAGACCATTGAAATAATGTTCCGCTTTCGATGTTATATTATCAGTAACGGTTACGATTATTGCGATTGTTGTTGGAATAACGATCGTTTTCCGGTTTAGGACGAGCTTCTGTAACAGAAATTTGTCTTTTGCCTAGATCTGCGCCATTGAGATTCTGAAGTGCTTTTTGCGCTTCTGCGTCGTTCGGCATTTCAACAAATGCAAAACCACGACTACGTCCTGTTTCTTTGTCCGTAATAATTTTTGCAGATGATACTTCGCCGACTGTTTCGAAGAAGTCCCGAAGCATGTCATTTGTAACCCCGTAATCGAGGTTTCCGATGTAAAGATTCATGAAACTAACTGAAATATGAGATAAACTGTATGCGAAGATAGAAAAAAAAAGTAACGCAGCAACGTTTAACTTCGCAATTTTCTTTGATTTGGCTAATATTTAATCTAATGTGATATAAAAAATGGTAAAGTATAGGTAAATATTCCCGCTTTGTACACGGCGTAATATGCACCGTTTGCAAGTGAATGGGTCGGTAAGTGTGCATTATGTATTCCTGCTACAAATGTACCCTCGGCAAGTAATCCTACTTTTTCGCCCATAAATGTAAATATCTCAACGGCAGTATAATCGGAACTCACATTCTCGAAATGAAAATCAATTCCATTATTTGATTGTGAAACGATAGTAATACCCGGCTGTCCTCCAAATTCGATAAGTCGCCCATTGAGATTGCACACATCAGTAAGCGTAAGTATCCCCGAACCATAAGAAATATCAGTCGGCTTTACCGCATTTCCTGCAATGTTGTCTTCTACAATGGAGACTTGTGTGGAAATTGCGTCGCCAAGCATTGCCAATGCTTCAATTTCTGCTATACGGCCATCCGTAATAAAAGTGGAGGCATTTTGTGCTGAAGGATGTTCTACAACTAAGGTCATTTTGCCCGGAGCGGTTTCCGTTACGATTGTTTTAAAACCTATTTGTGCCTGACCGATCTTTGCGCTAAGAGGCATCATTACCGTATTGTTATAGGTAAGCCCAAGCTCCACTCTATATACTTTCAACAATGAAAATTTTGCCGTATCCGGTGAACGTAACACAACATTTATTTTGAAGCGCTCACCCGGTTTACCCTTTGTATTTTCTACAAAAAATGTGGCTGAATTTGCTCCCGGATTAACTCCCTTTGCTCTGCCCAAACCCTTTAATGTTATCGAAAACGTAGTGTCGCAAGGTATGCTTATCGAGAAATTCGCAATTATCGAATCGCGTTTTATAGATTTAGGCGAATATTCAAGTGTTATGCCTATAGAGTCATTCGGTTGGATAATCGCAGGGAAGGGTTTATCCGTCAGTTTTACAGTAAAAGGCGGTGATTCCAAGTTTTCCAAACCTTGTAAAGTTATCGCAATACGGCTTGTATTTTTAAAGTATACCTTTTGGGTGCGACTTTGTCCCGTATCAACAGTGCCGAAATCAAAATTCTTTGTCCATTGAAACACCGACGGTAATCGTTTCCCGATTAGCGGAATACTTCTGCTTATATTACACGGTTGTAATTTAAAATGTAATGTGTCACGATAATTCTGGTCAAATCTCGGATTAAAACGAATAATGATTGTTTCACCCGAAGTAACATTTTGCCCCTTAACGATATTCGTCGAAAAGGGTGCATTAAGTTTTACATCCTCAATCGTTACATTACCGCTAAAATTTGCAAGTGATAAACGTACTGTATCGGAAGCCGAAAATAAAGTATCACAACTATAAACTTCACCGAAATCAATACCTGTAATTGGTGATGAAAGTGTTGCCGTTGCGCTTTTTTTATTTCCTTTTACGGGAATAACCAAAGCCGTATCATCACACCCTTCAACAAATAGTGGTAAGAATGCCGAATAATCCCCCTCGTTTTCAGGTGTAAATCGTACTATAATTGTTTTAGTAGCACCTGATTGAATAGTATCCGGCAGGTTAATAAATTTATATGTTGTGTCTTTTGGCTGTTTGGAAATAAATACGGGTTGTTTGGAATTGTTCTTTATGACAATCGAATCTAAAACTGTTTTATCGCATCCCAATAATTGTTTAAAATTAATTTCACTTATGCCAAAAGCGGAAAGTTCGGGTTTCTTACGCTGCGCTTTTAATACTATACGCATTGTATCTTTACAATTTCCTGCCGTAAAAGGTATTTTTAACTCATCCTGATAAATTGCGGCGCCGGCAGGGGGAGTATAACGTACACGAATACGAACAGTACCGCCGGGCTGGAATACATCACGATCAGGGAAACGTTCCGTAACACTAAACGGAGGTTTTAAATTCCAATTATATCCTGTAAATACAAGCGGATCTTGCCCCCTATTGGTGATATTAAATACGGAATCTTGTTCGGCAATTTCGCATGTTAATTTATCGGCAAAAACTATCTCGCTTCTATCTGCCGAATAATCAGGTTTTAATTTGGTTGCCTTTAATTCTATCTCCTGTGATGTTGTACAAGGTAAGGCAATTATAGTGGCTTTGCCTGTTGAAATGCCTTGAGAATTTCTGCTGAATCGAAAGAAAATGTTTTGTTTTTCATTCGGTGCAATAATGAGTGGTAAGGGTGGAAAAGCCAATGTGAAGTCAGCCGGAACATTAACTGTGATTATTCGCAATGTATCATTTCCGGTATTTCTTACCTCGAGAGTTGCATCTTTACTAGAACGGCATCCGTCCAATTCACCGAAATCAAGTAAGGAGGCGGACATTGTAAATACGGTTGTTCTAATCGTTACAGAAATAATATCGGAAGTATCGGTACAGCCGGCAGGGTTTGTTGTGGAGACGGTATAGTCGCCCGATTGATTGACTGTAATGATGGGACCGTTTTGACCCGAAATAACCGTTTTATCTTTATACCATGTATATGATGTAGTACCCCCTGCGGCTTCCAACTGTATGCTTTGTCCTGCACAAATTTTGGCTGATTTACCTTGTTTAATTGTTGCTACAGGGATAGGTACAAATTCGACGACCAAATCATCGGATTGCGTGGTACACCCAACATCATTCTTTACTTCAACATAATAACGGCCCGATTGCGTTACCGCTAATGTTCGTGCAGTTTGATTTATTAAGGGCTGTCCGTCCTTAATCCATTGATATCCGGCAGCATTTGTAGAAGTGAATGTAAGTGTGGAACCTTGGCATACATTTATTGTTTGCCCTACTAAAACACCTCCCGAAAAAGCTACATCAGGTTTGGTAATGGAGGGTTTTCTTGCTCTGCCGCTTGCAAATTTATCGGTGAGATATTGTCTGCCACGAGCAAGTCTATCTTGGTTCGGTAAATTAAGGTTACCATATATGTCATCTTCCCCAAATCTGTATGCAAATACTCTGTACTTGTACGAACCACCGCAAGGGATGTTCTTAAAGTTATTTGCATCATCGTATGTTGTTGTTGTACTTGATACTAAGTCAACAACACGCCAATTACCAATTGTCTGGTTAAGATTATATGTAGTTCCATCAATAGGTAGCTTATTGGTATCCGCATCAAAATCATTTGTCGTGAGAATAATATATCCTTGTATATCATCTGTGGGATTATCATCCGTCATCGGTGTCCAAGTTAGTTTTACACTATTGCTGGTGACATTTATACTCGTTATTGCGGGACTATTCCATTCGGGTTCTCTTATTTTTCGCCAAAAGGTATTGTTCGCATCTTCGCCAGCAGTATTTTTATTAGGCAAACCTTTTGTATCATTTGTCGTGGCGTCTGAAGTTTTGGCATTACTCGTGTTTGTACCTACATAATCGTTAATAGTTAGTCCGGAATACACGCGTAATGTACCGTTTACCCCATTGCTATGATTTAGTGTAGCAGTTGATGGTAAAGATAAAAAATCAGGATCAGTGCCTTTTCCATGTGAGAGAGAATGAACGTGATTGTTTGCATTATTTCTTATCTGAACAATATCAGCTGTTGTATTAAGATTCAGAGCTCTCTCATCCCAAGTACCGCCCGAATTGTCCATAAATTGCGTAAACAAAGTTGTATTAGATGCCTGTACTTCTATATAACCGTCTTTACCATCTTCATCCGTTAAACCATTAGTTCTGTGATTAATCACGATGATCGTTCCTGCACGCAGATTCCTCCACAAACGAATATCGTTAAAACGTATTCCTCCTTGCCAACTGTCGCTTTGTGAATTGTCACGTACACTATAACCGACAAGAGTCAGATTATCTTTAATCACCAAGAGTTCTGTCCATTCAGTAATTTCTGTACCACTGGTTTTATATTCACTCACTACAATCTCTGGTGTTTGAGCATGTAGTGTTACTGTTTGGAGTATGGTGAGAAATGTGAATATGGTAAAAGCAGTTAAATATCTTTTCATCATAGAGTTGTTCAGAATAACGATAATGTAAGTGCGAAATTAGCCCATGTATAGGCAAAAACCAACCAAAAACAAAAAGTGGATATAATATGAAGAGTTTATACGAGTGTTATATCGTAACTAAACAACCCCTTATATTACTATAATTAGTTACATCTTCACTATCTTCATCTCCACGCGCCGATTTTTTGCCCTATTACTTTCGGAATCATTCTCCGCGATCGGTTGATCAGGCCCATAACCCATTGCCGAGATACGACTTTCATCTATACCTTTGCTTACTAGGTATTGTTTGCAGCTTTTGGCAGATTGAAGAGGTATTGTAATAAGAACAGGTTTGGTTGCCAAATTGCCTGCTTGAGAATAGCCGTCCATATTACATCCGTTTTTCACTTTGCCCATACTGGAAGGTATCAGTATTCTATCCATGCATGGAATATCCTTTTTATTGGGTGCCCAAGGGTATTCATGTACCGATGTCGGTTTACCGAGGAATGGGTTAAAATCATTTTCCCAACCGAAATTGAGATTGTCAATATCTCCGACACGAATCATAATGTCCGCCTCATTTGTGTTTGGCAGAACAACATTATTAGCAGACCAATCACCATCTGTTGGAGTATTTTGCCCATTACTTATACTTATAGATAAAGAAAAGAGAATGAGACAGGTAAGCAATGAGTGTAAAATAGCAGTAGATTTGAACATGATACACCACTCAATTATATGAATAAAAAAGAGATAGGCGAAGTTACGACAAATTTGATATTAGTTGTGTAATTATTAGTACATACAGTGTGGAAAACTACTGTATCTATTCTGTTTTTTAAGTGTTTGACTTAGTGTGTTAAGAAAAGTCTTTGCTCTATCGCGAATCTTTGTTATTTTGCTTTGGAAGTCAATTTCATTGCAGCATATTTTTCCCCGAAACAACCTTTGTTTTTATAACAATGAGAAAGTATGCTCATTTTATGCTATTGAAAACAGATTGTATATTTTTCAATGAGACTATATGGATATGAGTATTTACAAAATCACACCGGAAGACCTGATGATAAAGTTATTCAGTCAGGGAGCTGCATGCAGCAATCCGCCAAAAATCGCTCTTGATGAAGAGCCGACCGAGTTTAGTTTTACAAGCCATTGGATACCGAATGTACGAGACTCCTATGCCGTGACAGCTGTTGGCGACAGTATGGAGAATGCTTTGATTTTCGAGGGTGATATGTTGGTTATTGATTGCGGAAAAGAACCTGCGCCGCGTTCGATAGTGGCAGCATGGCTCAATGGCGAAATAACAATAAAGCGTTTAATATTTGAAGGTGCTCGCGTATTCCTTTATGCTGAAAATGATAAGTATGCTCCTATTGCTATTGAAGAACATGATGATTTCAGAATTCTGGGAGTCGTTACTTCAATTCACCGTAAAGCAGAATAATATATCTTTCTTATAGAATAAAAACAAGAAGAGCGCGGAAAAAAAATTCAGCGCTCTTCTTTGTTTAAGGTCAGTATCCTCATATACTTCTAATAGAGTTGAATCGGTACTGAATAAGATGTATTATTCTTATGAACTATTACATAATACTGACCTGAACTTAATTGTTCATGGTTTATATTCACAGAGTTCGTACCCGATAATTTTCCGCTATCCCATACAACAGTACCGAGCATATCCGTTATATAAACATGCTGTATCATATGTGTATTGAGAGTTTGTACCGTAAATACCCCATTAGAAGGATTGGGTGTAATTCTTAATTCAGTGTTGAAGATTTCTTCAGCAATACTGCTTAATGGCTCGCCTTCACCCATCAACTCCGCTTTGTATATGCTTTCAATTGTTACTATTTCAGCAAATGCGGAACGAATACCTACGATGCTTGGCTTAAAGCTAATATCAAAACTCATTTGCTCCGTTGGCTTTAAGGTATCCGGCAATGTCGGACTTGTAAGCGTGTAATCGGCTGCTGCATCACCTTTCATAGATGCACTTACAACGATAATATCATAATCGCCGCTATTGCTAACTGTTATCGTTGTGTCTTTTGAATTACCGATTGTAATAGGTGTCGGAAGTGTTACATTCTGACTCGTGAAGTCAATAACACATCCTTTGCCCATTATATCAATGGCTCCCGGCTCTTCGGCTGAATTGCTTTCAAAAACTATTTGCGTGGCATAGTTTCTTCTTTCTTTCGGAGCAAATTTTATTGTCAAATCGGCACTTTGTCCCGGTTGTAGTGTCAGAGTGCCAGGTGTGACAGTAAATGCCGTTTCGTCATTGCCTTTCGTTTTGATTGATGTTATCGTTAACTTTTGCCCACCGATATTGGTAATCGCTGTCGTGAAATTTTCTTGTGCCGTTTCATCTACCTTTATGCAGGCAAAGTCTTTGTTTTTTACATTAAGCGAAAGAATAGGGTTAGCCGGTGCTTCCGTTACCGTTACATTCGCAATATTCGATTGTACGGTATTACACTCGTTTTTAACAACACAAGAATAACGTGCCGCATCTGATTTTTTTACGGAATTAAGAACTAAAGTGTTTGTTGTTGCTCCATTGATAGCCGCAGTACCCTTATACCATTGATATTTCGGATTATCTCCGTTTGCTTTTATGGTAAGGATAACAGTGGAATTTTCTCTTACGGATGTATCACGTGGATGTTTTGTATAGGAAACGGGTATTCGCATATTTACTTTGAAGAGACCCGATGGGGTGACAGCACCGCATGGGCTTACGACATCAACTGCATAGGTGCCGACCGATGGGAAACCAACATTAAGGATTGTAAAGGTTGGACTTGCATTCTCAACAAAAAGAGAATTGTTGAATTTCCAGCGGTATATAAGGTTTTTACCTGTTGCCTCAACTTTTAAAACTAATTCTTGATCTAAGCATACAATCGTATCCTTAGAATGATATTTAATAACAGACGGTTTTGTAAAACTGACACGCGCAGGCAAGCTTGTTGCATTAGGAGCACAATTACCCGAAGCGACAACATCGTATAAACCCGTGTCGGCAGGAGTTAAAGAGTGGATTGTTAAAATCGAGTCTGTTTTACCCGGTAAAGCATTCCCTCTAAAGCGCCATTGCATCCGAGCATTTTCACCTCGTATTTTCGCAAAAAGTTGCAAGGGCTGGTTTAAACATCCGTCTGTATTTTCCGGTGGCTCTACAAAATATGGCGACTCAGAAAGAATCAGGGCTGCAAAACTGCTTTGTATAGCGCGACAACCTGTTATTACCACATCATAATTTCCCATATGTACATCACTAACAGCCGGTATCGTATATGTAGTTGATGTTGCTCCGGTGATAGGCGTGAAATTATGCCTCCACTGATAGGTATAATTTGATGGGAAATCAACATTAATTGAAAAAACTGCACTATTGCCCCGACAAGTTCTTACTTCCACGGGTTGTTTTGTAATTACAGGTGAAGGCAAAATGCCGAATTGATATGTGGTCGTATTATAAATAGTACCTCTTGTTGCATGGATAATCCGTAAACGATACGTAGAACCTGTTGCATAATCTTGCGGCACATTCCATTGATAAAAATTCGGATAACCCGGCGTAGTTGCTATGGATGTCCAATTTGTTCCGTTTGGTGATATTTCCAAACGAACATTGCCTTCATACATTGGTTGTGACCAACGTATTACGGCAACTTCGCCACGACATAATTTGGCATTGGCACTCGGTTCCTGTATAACAGGATTCTCAACGGAAATATCCAATGGGGTACCCATTACCCAATTATCACCCCATGCGTTGCCGTTATTATCGGCAGCAAGCGCTGCTGTTCTCAATGAATAAGTACCGGTTGTGGTAGGAGCCGTCCATGAGAATGTAAAGGTACATTGCCCATTAACAAAATCCTGTTTACTATTATGTGTGATTTCACCGTTTGCAACCTTTGTTCCTGTTCCTGCGGTCATAGTCCCCGCATTCGCCGTATTACCCGGATTGCGCACTACAACATTAATTCCGGCTTTCGGCATGGAAGAATGTGCTACGACAGCTGTGAATTGTCTCGTTTCACCCGGGGCCATTACAGTGGCTCCGAACTGCGGTAATACGGTAACGGTAGTAGAGCCGTTCGAGCCGCCATGACATAACCAACCTCCACTATTACAACCTTCAACAGCACTACCGGTATGTCCTGAACCGTGTGCTGACATTGTATGAACGCAACAAAGCGCAACAAGGGTAAATATCAGTATCTTAAGTGTTTTCATAACCTATTTAATGAATAGTGGTTAAGGCACGCAAATATAAAGAGAATTGTAACACTTGATATGTTATTGTGAATTTTTTTTTAACATGTGTTAACATTGCCGAATTACGTTTATCGTTTAACGACCTTTTTCAATTCATCGCGCTGAATATTTGTCCACGTACCCTTATCGTAAACACGTAATATTAAGTCATGATACGAAGTCTGTTGATAAAAGTACTCCAATACGTTTTGTGCAGCCGAAGCAAGTCTTGTATTCGGATTTAGCATTGCATCGAAAAGAGCATCTACCACGTTTTCATTGCAATGGTTCAGACGTTTTAAGGCATTAAAAGCAAATTGCCGTGTTCTGAACTCGTAAGAATCATTTGCAAAATCTCTTAAAAACTCCAAGGCGGATTTATCGCCGCTTCTTGCTTCTATTTCATAACGCTTTATGGCAATTTCGGCAAACATGCCGGGAGTATTATCCGCTTTTTTCAGGTAAGATGAAGTACTTTCGGGAAAAACCGAACATAATTTGTCTAATGTTATGGCAATAATGGAATAGGAAGAGTCTGTAAGTAATTTCTCGATATCATTTTTGAACTCCGTAATCGGCTGTCTAATATTAGTAAGAACTGCTTTGCGTACATGAACATTCGGATCTTGAAGTGCCTTACGGATAATGCTTCTTACCATATCCGTTCTGTTTTTCGTTTCTGCACATTGACGTACAATTTCGGCACGAATAGCAAAAAAACGTTCTTTTGAAAATAATTCATGATATAGCTCATATTTTTTTGTTCGATCGGTCGAATCTTTTTCCATCGCTACAATGGCATCAAAACGGTCTATCATATTTGGAGCATATTGCGCCTGCGCTTTTAATTCGTCGAATTGTTTTTTGAACGTAGTTTTTTTCAGAATAATACTGCCCGGGTCGAATAAAACGAAAGAAACATTATTGCCGGATTTGTGAGGAATAATAATCGTTTGTTGTTGTTTATCAATAAGTACTTTTCTTGAATCGAATTTTCCATTATCATACCATACCTCTACAGTAATCGGCATAGAGAATAGTTGAGTTAATTCATCTATTGTATGTATTTGCTGTACGGTAATATGTGTTTCATTATTTAATGTTCTTCTACTTATCTCATAATGCGGTTCGCCGCCTCGATATAACCATTGGTCAAAAAAACGATCTAAAGTAAGCCCTAAAGTATCTTGAAAAGCATGGTAAAAATCGCTTGTTACTACATTGCCGAATTTGTGTCTATTCAGATAATGCTTAATTACTTTTCTGAAATGCTCTTCTCCGACGGTGTGCATAAGCATATCGAGCACCGCCGACCCTTTAGGATATACACGTGCTGTACCCGATTTTGTATGTACAATAGGTAAGCGGTCTTTTTCGGATGCGGTCAGGGCAGAATTATGTTCGCCTCTTCTATTCCATTGATATTGGTCTTCCCCTTCATGTTTTCTATCGAATAATTTGGGGTAAAATGTTGCAAAACTTTCATGTAGCCATATATTTTTTGGGTTTCTTTGTGTAATCAAGTCGCCAAACCACTGATGTGTTAATTCATGAACATTAACGCCGATATAATTTCTGTCAATAAAGGCACGTTTATCAGTATGGAAAAAATCTCCGAATGTTGTGGCGGTAGTATTTTCCATTGCGCCGAAAATAAAATCTTGTACGGGGATTTGCGAATACTTTTCCCAAGGATAAGGGATGCCTGTTTCATTCTCCAAAAAATCCATAGCTTCGGTACTGTATTTATACATATACGGTATATCGTTTTTGTATTCCGGATAATACCATAATTCCAAAGGAATACCCGATTTGCTTTTTCTTTTATGAATATCGTATTTGCCTATGCCTATTGTCAATAAATAACCGGCATGCGGTTTTGTCATGCTATAATGCCATGTTTTCGTACCATCCTTATTATCTCTTTCGGAAAACAATGTACCATTCGATAATACACTGTATTCTTTATCGAATGTAATGATGGTTTCGGTAATATATTTATCGTTGGTGGCATCATACATCGGTATCCAATATCTATGATCCGCTTCTTGCCCCTGAGTCCATATTTGTTTCCTAATTGTGAAAATACCATCCGTTTTCGGTTTACCCGAACTATTCCAACCGATAAAATAGATACCTTTTCTCGGAGTAGCTTCATACACTATAGTAATGCTATCCGTTTTTTCGATTGGCAGCGAAGATTGAGGAAATACTGTAAGTGTACTATCGCTTGAAACAAAACGTATGGGGTTATTGCCAAGCGCTACACTTTTAACGGTAATTTTCATTGCATCGAATACAACCGAATCAATGCCTTTACGCAAGGGGATAAAATGATGAGTTACTTTGCCGATTACTTTCCCTTCCTCCGGCTTAAAACGTACATCAAGCGACATTTTACGAATATCGAGCGCATGCTCACGAGGTTCCGAATTTGGCTCATGATAATGAGTGGATGAATGATGGTAAAATCCTTGTGAAAATGCGGAGACAGAAGAGTAACAGAGTATCATTGCCATAAGGGGTAGGAATCGTATCATAGGGTACAGAGTTATGATGGATAGAGAGTGTTTATACAAAAATCGTTAAATGTGGCGATACTGAACGTTTTATGGTGGTGGATGCTTTACATATGTTGAAATTTACTAATTTTAGTATAATCTGATACATACCAAGACGATAACACGGCGGAGACAGAAGAACCGCTTGATACATACTTTGTTTTTTTCATTGAAAGTTTACTCTGCGGAGGTTATATGTTCCGTTCTTTCCTTGTGCTTTCTTTTTTCTTTTCTCTGCAATTTGATGCTTTTGGCGGTGAGCCGATTTTATTACAGAGAGATAATGGAAATCCGACCGGTTATCAAACCAATATGCCTGCGGGAACGGAGGAATCGGCAACACTTGAGCCGAAAGCACCGTGTTATGTTGAAGAACTACGTATTTATATAGGTGGTTCATATAAGGGAGCAGACACAATATATATTGTGGATGATCCGGCGGAGGGAGCTATTCCGCCCACTCATTGGGTTTGGCGGTATGCCGTTAAAGCACGTTTTATTTATCAACATGATGGCATACCCAAATGGTACACGTTCAAAGTAACGGATATTATGCCGCTTGGTTTACAACTTGGCGGTTTCGATAGGCTGGTGGTGCAGCACAGAACGCAAAAAAACGGTCCCTATTTCGCAATCGATAATTCGCAGTCACAACCGTATGGCTCTTTCCTGATGAATCCGAATGTAAATAACAGTTTGGGAGGTCCCGGTACTTATTATCTTGCAAATGGTGATTTTCTGGTGAGAGCACTTATCAATTATAATATTACGAATACAACCAATTACACTTCTGCACCCGCAGCTCCTTTCCCGAGCTTATATGATGTAACTATTTCCGCCGGATTATCTTCTATGGAGGGCAGGAAAATATCGAATGCACTTGTCAGTGTCGCAGATTGGGATATGGATGGAAATGATGATGTGGCGATTGGAGCGAACTTTTTTAAGAATAATGGGAAAGGCACTTTTACCAACATAACATCCGAGATGGGAATACCGGGTGGAAATCAGGTATTTGTTGATATGGATGGTGACGGTGATATGGATGCTTTTTCCGTTAGAGGCATGGGAAATGATAAATTATATAGAAATGACGGCGGAATATTTACAGATATTTCGACACAGAGCGGCATTGTAAATAATGCTCCGACTGTAACTGCCTTATGGCTTGACATTAATAATGACGGTTTGCCGGAAGTTTTTTTGGCAAACGGACGTACTGAATCGAACGGTCAGGAAGTGTATTTTCAGGATAAGCTATTTAAGAATAATGGTGGCGGAAAGTTTACCGATATTACGGAGGAATCGGGCATAGCTGCATCAGAGGTTTCACCTTTCCAAGATTGTTGGTCGGCAAGTTTATGTGATTACAATAATGATGGTAAGACGGACATACTTGTCAATACTTATCGTCTTGCTCCCGATAAATTATATAAAAACAATGGCGACGGAACCTTTACCGATGTAGGTGAAGAAACAGGCATTCGTGGCAATCCTACCGATGCTGAGGGATATTTCGGTCATGGCATGGGTTCCGATTGGGCGGACATTGATAATGATGGAGATATGGATGTTGTTATAGGAAATTTGGGACATCCCGACTGGCGTGGCGCTGTCTCGAATCCTTCCCTTATTTATCTCAATAGCGGTGCGCCGAATTATACCTTCAGGGATGCGACAAGAGAAACGGGTTTGAAATTTTTTGAAATGAATAGCGGAACCGTATGGGCAGATATGAATCAGGATGGTTTTCAGGATTTATGGCATAGTCAATATGCGTATGAATCGGCAGGCAGCAATGGTGCGCCTGCACGTTTGGGGCGTATGTATCTTGGGCATGGTGCGGTTAATAATGTGATGCAAACATTTGAAGATAAAACATGGGAATACGGGGCTAAAATACATGGCGCTTGGGGAGCGGTACGATTGGATTATGATAATGATGGCGATATGGATTTGTTAATAGCAAGCCAATATGACGGTGTTACGCTTTTACGTAACGATATTCAGAAATCGGATGGCGGAGATTGGTTGTGCATTCGTTTAAAAAACGATAGGAACTCTAATCCTACAATTTCTACCGAAATGTTCGGATCTATGATTACGATATACAAAGGCGGAATTGCAATAACAAGACAGTTATCGGGTACGGTCAATACGGCAAGAACATCACAAGCTACAAATGAACTTCATTTCGGAATGGGCGCTATGAATGCTATGGCGGATAGTCTGGTCATATTTTTACCGAATGGCACAAAAAGAGTATTTAATAATGTGGCACTGAATAGAAAATATACATTAAGTGCCGATGGGCTAACAGCGCTACCTATAAAAACAGCACCGCAACTTAATGAACCCGTTAATGGCGGAAAATACTCAACAAGTTTCCAATGGCTAAAGGTAGGAGGTGCAACAGGATATGAATTACAGTATTCAACAACTCAAGATTTTTCTGCGGATGTTATAAATCAAACTATTGAGAATACTCTTCAATTTCAGGCAATTCTTCCGCAGAACGAAACAATTTTTTGGCGTGTTAGAACTCGGTATGGTACGGAACAAAGCGGTTGGTCAGATACGTGGGTATGTGTGAATGGCAATGCAAAACCTTCGGGCACTCCGACACTTGTTGCACCTATTAAAAAAGCACAAAAAGTAACGGTAAAACCTCTTCTGCAATGGACAAAGGTTGGTTATAAAGGCGGTTTGAATTTTGTGACTGATTATAGAGTGGAAATTTCATTAAAGAGTGATTTTACCGCCATTTTGTGGGATACTCTCGTAAAAGAATTATCGGAAGTAAAAATTAAAAATCCATTACCAAGCGGTACAACGTTATGGTGGAGAGTTGCTGCGGAAAATAACGGCGCAAGGGGCAATTGGTCGGAGGACGGATGGTATTTTACCACAGTGGGTTTACCTGAAGACGCTTCCGTTATTGAGCCGAAACACGAAGTAACGAATATTGATCGCCGCCCTACTTTCCTTTGGTTTACTTCCACCGATGCAGAAACTTATGATTTACAAATAAGTGAAATGGATGACTTTTCCATTATGGATGTAAATAATTCCACAATTTCTGATACGTTGAGAAGAATTACGAAAAACTTAAAATATTCTACAAAGTATTGGTGGCGAGTGAGGGGGGTAAATGAAGTAGGAGTAGGCGAATGGTCATCACCGAGAACATTTACTACGATTGGAGCTACGGGAATAGAGGATGAAAATGGAGATTTTTCTGCCGATATATATCCGAATCCTGCTTCTGATATGATTATGTTGTCCGTCAATTCGGATAGATGTACAACACTCGGAATAACGATTGTAAATACTCATGGCGAGAACATTTACTCATCTCAAAATGCAGTATGTTCCGGTGAGTACGGATATACATTTGACAGCAAACATTGGAGCAATGGAATGTATATGTTGCTTCTACGATATAATAATCTGATGCAGGAAATTCCAATATATATAGTAAAGTAAAACGTGAGAACATACTGTTTGAATGTGATATTTATTCACATACGGGTTATAATATAAATGACCAATGAAGAAATATATAGTGTGTTGAACAAAAGATCGGATGCCTTGATAAGGAAGGATATTGATTTCTTTCGTAATTTTTTGGATGACGATTTCCTTTATATCAATTCGTTGGGAACATCTTTTAATAAATCAAGCTATTGTACCGATATTGTCCTTTCGGAAAAATTACATTTTGTTTCGCAAGAATGCAGTATCACCTCAACCGAAAGAACTGATTCTATCATACATGTGAACTCGTATGTTTCGGATTGTTTCATATGGGAAAATATCGAGTACAAGGTTCAATACAGAAGCAATCATATATATAAAATTAATGATTCTGGAGTATTGTTGTGGTTATTCGGATATACATACACGCAGGGGAAGCAAGAGAATAAAACCCTAACAATACCGCATCTGATAGGCAATTCGGTTGAATTATGCCCTTTAAGTATGAGTTACGTTGAATGTTTGTGGCGTGTGGCATCGGATGAAACGATTTGGCAATGGACTTTACAGAGCGTCGGCTCATTAAATGAAATGATGGAATATTGTGCCGAAGCACTTTATGAATACGGTCAGGGTAATGCCATACCTTTTATTATAAAAGAAAAAAATACCGGCAATATTATAGGTAGTACAAGGTTCGGTTCGATAGATATGAACAACAAACATATGGAAATAGGGTGGACATGGATTGACAGTCAATGGCAGAAAACATCCGTAAACACTGAAACAAAATACTTAATGTTATCTCATGCCTTTGAGCAATTACATATCAATAGGATCTCGATTGTTACCGACAAACGAAACCTTCGCTCACAAAAAGCTATAGAACGTTTGGGTTTTGTAAAAGAAGGTATTATCCGAAGCCATTTAATCACACATAACGGTTATGTAAGAGATAGTATGTGTTATAGTATGATTAGGGAAGAATGGTCTGACCATAAGATTCATATTGAACGGTTGTTGAGCAGAGAGTATGCGTGAAAAGAAAGATATGTAAGAGGTAACATGTGCTGGAAAAGTATTGGCTGTGATTGAGGTATCTTGAACGTTTTTGACTAAAATTATAATATAGCGGCGAAGTTGTATCTTTGCCGCATAGTAAAAAGTGACAACAATAATTACGGAGTATATATGAAATCTTTGTTACACTATGTATTGCTGCTATTAGGTTGCAGCGTATTGCCGGCAATAGCCGAAAAAGAAGGAAAATTCGAAGAGGGTAATCCGGCGGATAAAGCACGTTGGTTCTATGAACAAAGGGCTTATCCGTTCGGTACATTACAGCCGAATACCCTTTCTCAAAAGATAGCTGATTATAGGTCAAGTTTTAACAAAAAATCGGATGCTGCCAAAATTTTGGCAAATCAGCCGCAATGGAGGCAACTCGGCCCATATAATGTGGGCGGTAGGGTGCGTAGTGTTGTACATCATCCTACAAAAGAAGGATGGGTATATATCGGTGCTGCCGGTGGTGGTGTTTGGCGCACAACCGATGGTGGGGATTCTTGGACTCCGCTTATGGATTTTACCAATTCGACAGAAATGGGAGCTTTGGCAATCGATCCCAATAATCCCGAAGTACTTTATGCGGGCACAGGCGAATATCGCTCGGGCAGTTTTTCGATTGCGGGAGCCGGTATTTTCAAAACGACGGACGCAGGTGCTTCGTGGCGTGTTATAGGGCTGACGAATGTTGGCGGTTTTTCCAAAATATATGTACATCCCAAAAATTCAAATCTTGTTGTTGCCGGTGGTGTTGATGCAAATCAGGGTTTTTATAAAAGTACTGACGGTGGGGAAACGTGGACTCGAATGTTTGATAAAATCGTTTCCGATATTTCAATAAATCCGAATGATCCTGATGATTTTATTATAGGTGTTGCCGGCGAAAATGTCTTCCAAACGGTGGATGGCGGAAAGACATGGAAAATTCTTAATGTGGATCTTGCAGTAACTTTTGCTCGTATCTCCGTTCAGAGATGCCCATCCAATCTTAATGTTATTTATTTGCTTGCTGCATTATCGAATGATAGTGGTTACCCCGCAAGTTATACGAGTACTGATGGCGGCAAATCATGGAAGAGACGTACAACTCTTCCTTCATCAGCGTTCGGCGGCGATCCGAGCCGTAGGCAGGGAGATTATGATAATTTTATTACACCTCATCCGACCGATGAAAAAGTTTGTTTACTGGGCGGCGTTGACCTTTATTTTACAAGCACCGGCGGTGAGCAATGGCAAAAAGTAGGCGGTTATGATGTTGAAAATACACACCCCGATATGCACTGCGCGGTCTATAATCCATTAAATCCGAATATCGTGTATATGGGCTGCGATGGGGGTATGTTCAGAAATAACGGTAAAGGTTATGTAGGTTGGTATCCAATCAATAATAATTTGCCGATAACACAATATCACGGTATGGCTATTGACCACTCCAAAGAACGGTTAAGTTATGGCGGTACACAGGATAACGGTACCATTTCCGATGATGCAATGTCATGGGGAAATATTATGGGGGGTGATGGTAGTCATGCACTTGTGAACTTTACAAAACCCGAAGTAGTATGGGGTGGAACACAGTACGGCGGTGTATTCAAACGTAATCTGGAAACCGGTGAATTTGCTTCATACGCATCTAGATTTACCGATGCTATAACAAAGGTATTGGATGTTGCGGCATTTGTAGCACCGTTGGAAATGGATGCCGGCGATGCCTCAACTGTGTATAGCGGAAGACGTGCCTTATGGGTAACATATGAAAATGGTAATAAATGGTCGCGAATTTCCCCTTATCTTAATCAGCCGATTTCGGCAATCGGATTATCGGCTGCCGATCCTGAAGCGAGTACGATATGGATTGGCGGAAGCGGCGAAATATTTGTAACAAGAACAGGTGGCGGTATAAAACCGGAGGATTGGACAGATGTTAGTTATAATGGTATTCCTAACAGATTTGTTTCCGATATAGAATGTTCACGGAATGATATAAATACTGCATTCGTTACTTTGTCCGGCTTTAATTCATCGCACGTGTTCAAAACAACAAATTTAGGACAAACATGGATTGATATAGGCAAAGGATTGCCTGATGTACCCTGCAATAGCTTGATTATGCACCCCGAAGATGAAAATATCATTTTTGTAGGTACGGATTTTGGGGTCTATGGAACGTTTAACGGAGGTGAAACATGGGTTCCCTATGGAACGGGTTTACCTAATTCTATGGTTGTGGATATGATGTTTTATGAGCCGGGCGTTGCACTACCCGGTAAATATGTTTTGCGTGTCGCAACACATGGTCGTTCCATGTGGGAAATTGATGTTCCGAATGCCCAACAAATTACGGATGCGGAAATTACTGCCCCGACCGGTGGCGAGATTTATATAGGCGGTACAAGTCAAAAAATATCGTGGTATGGTTTTACACAGCCCGTTAAAGTCGAGTATTCGCTTGATGATGGTTCATCATGGAATAATATTGCTGAAAATGCAACGGGCAATTTGTTGCGTTGGATTGCGCCGGATAAACTAACATTTACAGGACGAATAAGAGTTACGTCACAATCAAATCCGGAGCAATCAAAAATTTCAGCAACATTTACTATTGAGAAATTGAAAACAGGTTCCGTGCTGACGGCAACGAGTGTTTCGCATGTTCCATATGGTATTGCTTATGATGGAAAGAATGCTTTATGGACAACAAGTTTCCGTGATAATAAATTAGTAAAAATGAATGCCAATACTCTTGCTATAGACAAGGTTGTTCGTTTGAAAAAAGGGGATAGTTTATTTACAGATTTAACATATAAGCGAGAAACAGGTACTATACTTCTCCATAAAATGAAGTCCAGTGAAACAAGCGCAGAAGGAGTTATTATGGAGGTCGATACAAATGGTAATATTATTCGTGAAATGCAAAGTCCGGGCAGTTATCCTATCGGTATAGAACTTGTGAACGGCCAGTTATATTGTGGTGAACGCGATGGCGAAAGAAATCTGTATATATTAGATCCTACTAATGCAGCAATCATTAAAAAGGTGAAAAATCCTTTTAATGTTAATTCCGGTCCCCGTTGTTTATGTTATGACGGAAATAATAGTTTATATCAGGTCTCGACAGCATTCCCAGGTAATGTATTACAAGCGGCTTATGCTTTGGAACTTCCTTTGAACAACATAGCGGTTGAAAAATCGCGGTTTGAATTGGTAAGTACGGGCGGTATTATAAATGCGAGAGGTATTGAGTATGATCCGCGCGATAAGAATTTCTGGGTTACTACCTATGGTGGCGATATTTTTAAGGTAGGCGGCTGGGAGGTAGCTACATCTTCCGTTTCGGATGAAAAGCCTGTTTTTGTGGAAATGGAGGTTTATCCTAATCCGTTTGAAAACTCTACATATATAAGTTTTACTTCACGTCGCACAGCAGCAGCCATGAAGGTTGATATAGTGAATCTCCTTGGCGAAAAAGTAGCTTCTCTTTATAATAGTGCTGTAGCCGCAGGCGAACGTGGTGTTCTTCGTTTTGATAGAAACGGTTTGCCGGCTGGAATCTATTCTGTTTTGGTGACATTCGATGACGGAGCCAAACAAGTGGTTCAGACTATTATTGCTCAATAAATACGTTCAATTGCCGAAAACTATGGAGCGGAGTTCAGTTATGTTCTCCGCTCCATTTTTTTTGCATACATTTGTTCATGCGATCTGATAATACCAAACAAACAGTTTATCGAAGAAAAAAACGGCATCATCATGAAGAACATGATAATGCAGAACGATATTTGATTACGTATGCCGACCTCATAACATTGTTATTAGGTCTGTTTGTTATACTCTATGCCTCATCACAGGTGGATGCGGCGAAATATAATAGTGTTGTTTCGGCTTTTTCGGAGTATTTTGAGGAAAACAAATCCGAGCAGGATAATAGTGATAAGGTTTTACCCGGCTCACAAGGTATTCCGGCACCTATTTTACCTAATACTCCACAAAAAACTATTGATGAAGTTAATCAGGAAATAGAGAGTACGTTCAAAAACCTAATTAAAAGCGGTTTGATGTCGGTGGAAAGAACGCCTACGGGTTTGGCATTACGACTGCCCGAAATGCTTTTGTTTCGTTCGGGCAATGCGGATATAAAACAAGAAGGTTTGGTAATGCTTGATACTTTGTCAAAAATCTTCGGTGGTGTCATGAAACAATTTATTATTGAAGGGCATACCGACAGCATTCCGATAAAACGTAATTATTATTATGAGTCGAATTTACATCTGTCATCGGCAAGGGCTCTCAATGTTGGATATTATCTTACGCAAAAAGGTGTGGATAAACGTTTTGTCTCTATAAGAGCATATGGCGAAACAAAACCTTTGATTTCTAATGCAGAAGAAAAGGGTAGAGAAAAAAACCGACGAGTGGAAATTCTTATTGAAGATTTGCCGAAGAATGAACCTTCGGACGAGGGGTATATAGCGGATTCCCTAAACCGTTAATTTTGTTATCTTTGTAAATTGTTATTATTATATATGCCAGCAATAGGAGATTTCTCTATGCAGGATGCATCCTCTTCTGAACAGGCACAGGCGATACAGGCATCGCCGTTCGGTACAATAGTTCTTGAAGATCGCCATATCGTACATTTTCCTGAAGGACTTCATGGTTTTGAGCATTTGCAAAAATTTGTTGTAATTGCCGACGAAACCCTCGTACCTTTCCGATGGCTTCTGTCCATCGAGAATCCTTCCATAGGTTTTCCCATACTCAGTCCATTTCAGATTGATTTGAGCTATACACCGGAGGCGGGATATGATGTACAAACTTCCGCCCCGATGGTTATTGTTACATTGTTCGATTCCGAAAAGCAAGCTGCGACCGCAAATATGAGTGCGCCAATTATTTTTGATATGAAGGAAGGGACTGCAAAACAGGTACTTATAGAAAATTCGGCTTATACTTCGGACTACCCTCTTAACAGGAATTATAATATTGCCGACGAAACTTCTGCGAAACGCCGTATCTATACAAGTCAGTTCGGTACTCTTGATATTACCGATTCGCAAATTATCTGCTTTAAGGATGGTATTCTCGGATTTCCTGAATTAAGGGATTTTGTGTTGGTCTCCGAAGAAAATATGGCTCCGCTTGAATGGTTGGTATCACTTGAGAATCCCTCGATAGGTTTACCGATTATTAACCCCTGGTTAGTATTCGATGAATATGAGCTTCGTGACCATAATCCTGATAAGGATGCGATTTATACCGTCGTGACTCTTGGAAGCAGGGCCGGCAGAATGACTGTAAATTTACGTGCGCCTGTTATTATTGACCCTATAGCACGATCAGGGCAACAAGTAATTCTCCCGTCGGATAAGTATATGACGGAATTTCCCATTGGCGCCAGGAGCGACACTTAATTCGGAAGGAGAATTATAATGTTAGTACTATCAAGAAAAACGGGCGAGGTAATTACAATAGGTAATGATATAAAAATTACATTGGTAAGTATTGATCGAGGTGTCGTACGCTTGGGAATAGAAGCTCCGCGAGATGTACCGGTACACCGAAAGGAAGTATATGACCGTATAGTAGAATTGAACCGTCAAGCGGCTACAGCGGATGTTGCTTCTATACAACAGGCATTTGTAGCGGCGAATATATCGCCGAAAAGAGAAACGAGTGATGATCGTCTGACGGAGTAAGGTGATTGGTGTACCATCGAAAAAAGTTGTACGGAAAATCATTTCCTAACATGTTGAAAATGTTACTCCCTTCGTGATTACAATAGTAATCATATTTATTAATTTAGTAATAACCCTATCATACCATAGAATCTATATTCCTATTGGGGTAATATATGAATGAATTGAGCATATTGATTATTGATGATGATGTATGGATGCAACGCATCCTTTCAAAAATCGTTACGAGTTTCGGTTTTAAACCCTATGTAGCCGCTAATGGATTTGATGGAATCGGTTTGGCGGTCGAACATCACCCGACTCTTATTATGCTTGATGTACTGATGGCGGATTTATCCGGTCATCAGACTTTAAAAGTATTAAAGACTATTAAACATACGCGTGACATTCCGATTATTATGGTTACGGCAATTTCCGATATTGAGAATATAGGGACGGCTATTCGTTCCGGTGCTATCGGTTTTATCGGCAAACCGTTTACTCGTGCCACTATATTTGAAAAACTACGTGATGTTCTCGGCAAGGATATAATTTCCCAAGCAAGTTCCATCAAGTTTCCGACTGACAAAGACAATAATGAGGAAACGGATAGTTCGGAAAATAATGTATATATTCCAAAAGAACACGATGCACCTGATTTGGTGAAGAATACTCCGGCTACATTATCACCGGGTTCCATATCGCAACGATATAAGGAAGATGACCGAAGAAATCTGGATGCTATAAAAGAGTTATTGTTAAAGCCGAAGAGTTAATCTCGGATACAGACGATTTAACATGTAAGCAGAGGTAATTATGATTGCCTCTGCTTTTTTTTGTAACTATTCGGGTTATGAAGTGTAGAGTACAAAAGTTTACGAAGCACAAACTATAAACCCCAATAATGGATTTTCGGAACATATACAAGCATCCTCTTCTTGATGACAAAAATTACAATACGATTAGAGAAGCGCATAAAGTAATACAGTTTGTCAGAGGGGAGTACCTTTTGAAACACGGTGATATTGCCGATGAATATTACTGCTTGGAAAATGGTTTGATACGGTCATATGCTATTAACCCTCAAGGTAATCAAATCACTACCGATTTTTTCGGTAAAGGTGATATTGTGATAGAAGTGTCCTCGGTGTTTTTAAGAATTCCGACAAAAGAGAATATTCAGTCTTTGGAACAATCGGTGTGCTGGAAACTTACGCTTTCGGACTTTCAATGCCTTTATAATACGATAGAGGGTTTTCGCGAATGGGGTAGAATGTGGATGTCTGCCGCCCTTTTCGACTCCAAACAAAGAGCACTCTCCATAATTACGGATTCGGCAAAAGAAAGGTACTTGGCATTGTTGAAAACAAGACCCGATATATTACTGTATGCGCCGTTAAAGTATGTGGCAACGTATTTGGGTATTACTGATTCCACATTAAGCAAGATTCGTAGAGAAGTTTCCAAAGGTTAATATAATTTCTTGTCCTATGTCAAGTTGAAGCGTACTTTATCTTCTTAAATTTGTCTGTATGTTAAACAATTACAAGAAGGTAACTTCTCATGAACAATCCTGTAAACTGGTTTGAAATAGCGGCGACTGACCTTGAACGAGCAAAAAACTTTTACACGGCGGTATTTAATATACCTATGCAATTCGTGGATTTTCCCGATGCACCGATGTATATGATGTATTCGGAAGCAGAAGGTGCTACAGGTGCCGGTGGTGCTATTGTACGCTCACAGGACAACACTCCTTCGACTGATGGTACCATTGTTTATTTTTCATGCGAAGATGTTGCTAATGAAGCAGGTCGTGTGGAAGCTGCCGGAGGTAAATTGTTATTTCCGAAGCAAGGCATAGGAGATTTCGGATTTATAGCGCAATTTATTGACACAGAAGGTAATCGGATCGGATTGCATTCAAGACAATAATCTATACATTACAATGTTAAGGCGCCACACCGAGTAATACGATGTGGTGCTTTTTTTTATGAATAAGAACGAAAGTGTTTAGAAGAAGTAATATATAGCTTTTAACGAGTTCCCCACTCCCATAACCCAAAGGAAGTTTTTTTATCAACAGGATGTCCTGCCTGTTTAAGAGTAATATTGATTTGCCCGCGATGATGACTTTCGTGTGAAATAAGATAACCTAAAAATGCTATGGGGTGAGGTTTAAACCCCTTTATTTTCCCCTCATCCATACCGATTATGAGTAATTGTTCTATAGCAGAACCACTCTGCCGGAGTGATTGTTGTAGTAATTCCTTATTACCTTCATTACCTTTTTCAATTTTTGTGAGTCCCTCCGATAAGCTTGGTTTTGCTGCATTAATCCACATAAGCCGTACATTGTGAATATGGGCAAATTGCTCAAATACAGTTCTTCCCTTTGAAGCAGAAATATCATTGAGACTTGCTTCATTAATGGATTCCAAAAGATAAAGATTTATACGATTATGGATATTCCAAGTCTCTATTATTTGTTCAACCATACATTAAACCTTTTATAAATATGAGTTAATACTATATTCTAATAAATGAAATAAGAGAAAGGGTATCGGTTTTTTTCAAACCGTTCTTTTCATAAAACTTTATCGTATCATTTTTTGCATCGGTAAGAAGAACAATTTGCCGTATATGCGAATACTTTTGTACAATATGATTGAGTAATGATGATCCTATGCCATATCGCCGATACTGAGAATGCACAAGTATATCTTGTATATAGATAATAGTATAGTCATCGCCTATTACTCTTATTAAACCTATAAGAAGCTCATTATCCCATGCGGAATAAACATATAATGAGGACTGGAGACCTGATAATAGTGTTTCGGGGTGTTTTGTGTATGAAGTCCATCCGGCATCAGTATATAACTCCATAAGATTATTAAGCGGAATATTCTTTTCCGCAGAAAACACTATATTGTGAGGCATGTTATTTTCTAATTCCATATCAACTGTGTGTAGATGTTAATTATACTATGGAGTATAAATCTATAGTATAATGGTTTTGTTTTCAACCGTAATTGCCGATCCTTCCGCCAGCATAACTGATGAAGGTTCTACAGTAGAAAGAAAAGAAAACTCCTCACCATATAAAATTCCGAAATCCACATCAATCGTATGGTCAATAACAGAATAGGCATCCCATCGGGGATGAGTAACCTGATACTCGAAGGTTTTTTGTTCATTAACTTTGGTATAGCCCCAATAATGCTCGGTAATAAATTCCTCTTCCGAACCCTGTTCTATCGAGTGTGTATTCTTTTCCGTAATAAGATTAAAAGTGTGTGCTCTATTATTTGAATACAATTTGTATTCTACTTCTAAGGAATTGCTGTGAATATTCCACACATGTTCCATCGGAACCGCCTTGTAATGCTCCTTGTATATCATATTGGCTAAATATGCCGGAATAATTTTCGGTACAAATTCTCTTATAAAAACAACTCCCCTTTTCCATTTATTATTTTCTTTTCTCAATACATAAAAACGAAGATTTACTTCCTCGAAATTTGTATGAAAAGGTACTTTAACTCCAAGAATCGAAGTGTTGATAAACATAAATCCCACAAAACTTATATAACAGTTACCGTTCCAGATGTCCAGTTCGGTTCCTTTGGGGATGGATTCTTTAAGTATTGATTTATCAACAATATAGTTTGCTATTGCAAGTTTGCGCCATTCTGCTTTTAAAAAACTCATACCATGTTATCCTTGCTTACATATTCATAAAACTATAGTTCCAAACTTTCCGGTATTATTGTATCTTTCTTTTTTGTAAAAGATAAGCGTATTGATTGTTCAAACATAGTGATTGATTCTTGCAGAGTTTTTCCTTCCATATAAATATAAATACCATTAGTTCTATTCCTGTGTATCCACGAAGTAACTATTTGTATTTCATCTATTTCATGCGGACTTAATTCTTCAAAAACATCGCAATTCTTAAAATACCATTCTTCAAAACGAGCTGTGATGTGCCGTAAAGGACTTTTTCTACCTATTATTTGCTGATGAGCCAATCTTCCTTTTTTTATGGCAAATATTTCAAGCGTTTTTTCACGTTCCGAAACCGGTAAAATAATAAGTACATTGTTTGAATTTACGGAAGTGGAAACATGTTCCTTACGCATAAAAAGCCGTTGTAATTCTTCAATCCTGTTACGCAGAATAATAGCGGATTCAAAATCCAAAATCTCAGCTGCCTTATTCATTTCGGCCGTTAATTTATCAATTAAGCCATCCGAAAATCCTGTAAGAAAAGAACGAACACGTTTAACCTCGTTCATATATGAATCATGTGTTTGTAATAAAGCACATGGAGCATGGCAGCGTTTAATATGATAATAAAAACAGGGCTTATAATCAGGTGAAGGAGTGAAATTATCTTTGCAGAGTCGTAATGTAAAATCTTTTTGAATTGTTTCGGCAAGTTCTACGGTCATAGTGCGGTTACGGAAAGGACCGTAATATTCCGCTCCGTCATCTTCAATAGAGCCACACCATTCTAAACGAGGAAAAGTATCTTGAACAGTTAAACGGAGAAAAGGAAAACGCCTTAACTTTTTACTTGCCGTATTAAATGGAGGTTTAATTCTTTTAATTTCTTTCGATTCCAATAATAAAGCGGATAACTCCGTGCCTGTACATTCCCATTCTATTTTATGAACCGCCTTTACCATTTTAGCAATTTTTTCCGTGTGTTGCGAACCCTGCTGAAAATAGGAGCGCACTCTTTCCTTTAATGATTTTGCTTTCCCGACATATAGTACATCATTTTGTTCATTAAGCATTTTATATATTCCTGGTTCATCGGGTAATTGCTCCAAATAAACGGCGACTCTTTTTATAAATGTAGGACTTGAACGAACATACGATAATTGTTTATTCTGAAATTGTAATAATTCTTCAGTTGTTTCTATATCAAAATCTTCATTGAGTTGATGAAGAAATTCTATAGTAAACTGAGCTGTTGCATCGGCATCACCTTCTGCTCTGTGTCTGTTTTCCACCGAAATGGAAAAGAAATTCGCAACATCACCCACATTTTTTTTTACTTTTTGCGGTAATAATCGGCGTGCAAGTTTACATGAACATAATAAAGGTATCGGAGGTACAGGAATTCCGATACGTTTAAAAGTTTCTGCAATAAATTGCCAATCGAACTGTACATGATGGGCAACAAAGACTGCATTAGGCATTGTAAGAATATCGTAAACACGGGGCATCACTTGTTCCGGCTCCGGTGCGGTAAACACCATAGCATTATCAATACCTGTCATTTTAGCAATAAACGGCGGAATAAATTGATGTGGGTTGATGAGCGAAGTGAAACGCTCTATAATCTCTCCGCCCTGAACTACCATACATGCAATTTCCATTATCCGGTTTTTCTCGGCATGCGCGCCCGTAGTCTCTACATCCGTAACAATAAAAGGGATATCCCAAATAGAATTCATAGTGTTTTGCTAAACATGCATACGACAGCAAAGCGAACATACGAAGATTTGGCATAAAACTGAACCCTAAACAATGTTGTTTACTTATTTCCCTTGTCACTACACTAAAGTATTGCATGAATATAAATTGTACGAATGTCTGCCGGATAACAGGTATCTATCGTGATCAGGGTTATATCAATCGGTAGTTTTTTTGATAGAAAGACTGTTCAACATCACGAATAGTGAAAAATAGATGAACTTTTATTCATTTACAAGGTGCGATTTACTAAAACTGTCACTAAAAATGATAGGTGAATATTCACCACCGATGGAGGATGTTGTCAAAATGCCTCAAAACAGCCCTTTTTTGCGATTTTTTCCTGAAAAAATATCAAAAAATGTAGTAATTCTGTAGTAGCGGTTTT
>JALHLL010000015.1 GCA_022844575.1 bacterium | reverse complement strand
TGTCAACTCGTTTCTCATTAGTAGATTTGAGGAAAGAAAGACGTATTGCGTCAATACGAGAGATATGCAAAACCCCGCAAGGATTTTGCTGTAACTATGCGTAACTAATTTTGACTAGGTGATTAAAGAAATGATTAAGAAGTATTCGGTTTTAATGTACTTGATTACTTCAGTACTATTTATAGTAATAGCGACATTGACTTATCCGGGCGGATCATTGCTTGACAAAAATTCCATAGGGTTTGGTTGGTCAAAAAATTTCCTAAGTAATTTGTTTGAAACAAACGCGATAAATGGTTCGGAAAATCATGGTAGGATTTGGGCTCTAATTGGAATTGCATTCCACGCAGTTGGTTATGGAGTTTTTTTTATCAATATGTCAAAAAAGATATCCTCTGGACAATGGACTAATTTTTTAAAATTTATCGGTTTTGCCAACATAATATTAGTTTTCTTAATCGCAACACCCTTGCATGACCTGGGAGTCATCTCGATTGTTTTAACATTGCTTGGTTTATTTACGATTACGGTATCTGTCTTAAAGTCAAAACTTCATTTGCTTAAATTCTGCTGTATTATTTGCTTACTGACTTTTTATTGTTTCTTTGCCCTATATGGGTTTGGCTATTTAAGTTTAGCAGTCATTATGCAGAAAGTATATATTATATGCTCGATGTTATTAGCTTTAGCATTAGAGCATTGTACTGAACATGAAGACTTCATACAAACTAAATTGGGACAACAAAAAATATAACAACGAACCGCTAACATGGCCTTACTGAAAGTGACAGTTCAGAGGTTCATTGAACATTAGCTGTCATTGTAAAACGATGGTATATCTACTGATTATTATTCAATTATATCTTAGATGTAAATACCCCTTGAAATTGGGGATTGAGCATTCATAATTACTTACTAGGAAATTAATTTGGGAATCAAAAGCCGATGAAACAGATTTTTATCAATTTACCGGTAAAAGATGTAGAAGCATCAATGAACTTTTACAACCAGTTAGGGTTTACAGTCAATCCTCTATTTACTTTTGATGACCAAAAATGTATGGTTTGGAGTGATCAGATTTATGTGATGTTGCAGACACATGAAATGTTCAAATCAGGAAATACAAAAAATATTGCTGACCCCAAAAAAAATACAATTGCTACATTTACACTTCCTGTAGAAAGTCTTGACAGGGTTAATGAAATTATGGAAAATGGCATAGAAGCAGGAGGAACGGAATCGATGCCAATGCTTGATGAAGGGTTTATGCAAGTAAGAAGCATTGAAGATTTAGATGGTCATAACTGGGGTATAATATGCATAGACATTGACAAATTTAAACAGATGATAGGAAAGGGAATAAACTAAACTGACAGGTGAACAACGAACCGCTAACATGGGCTTAGCGAAAGTGATTATTCAGTGGTTAATTGAACATTTATGCCTCGTATCAGGTGCGCTGTTGGCAGATAGTATTGTGCTGAAAAGCCCACACTACGCTAAGCCCCGTTCCGTTTACGGGCATTGTAAAACCACAAGAAAGAAAAAGATTGATTAAATATGGGAAAAGGAATATTAATACTTTTTTATCTAATTATGTTGCCATTGACAGGAGTGCTTCTTCTGACTTGGGGGGTGACATACTTAAGATGGAAAAAGCATACTGCCTTTTATATTTTACTTGTTTTTTGGGGATTTTTTATATTTGGTACGGGACTACTTTGGATTACCGGACCATATTTTAGACCAATGATTTTAACAAATAAAGATATTATCGGAAATTATATAATTGATAAAAATAAGTTCCCAGGGAGACAAGCAGATTGGCAGTATGAAAATTTCAAGTTTACAATAAACGAAAATGACGAACTTATATTTCAATCACGAGTTTACGGCAATGTGTGGAAGTCTGACACTGTTAAAGTCTCTTATTTTTCCGGTTATTATGAGATAGACAAAAAAGAATATTGCAACAGAAAATTAAGAGTTCATTCAGACTCGACAGCTCACCATATTATCAGAGACAATCCAACTTTATACAGACAAAAATTTAATAGTTTTTACTACGTTTTTGAATCTAAGAAATTTGGGAATGTCTTTTTTAAAAAGGGTGAATGGGAAAAATAACTTTAAAGAAATAGAGCAATAAAAAAGACAATCATAGAACAGCAAATTTGGAAAGGAGTTATTGACACAATTCCGGACGAATTCAAGGATTTTATTTTTGGAGAGCCTGTAAAATCAACAGGGACGACCTTTTGTATTTGGAGAAGAGCAAACGATGATACATGGAAAATTGGCAACATTCAATTTCCCAAGGGAAAATATGGTGACGGTAGTGAAGACCTTCTCTATATTTTAGACAACAACCCTGCGACATATAAAAAGTGGGCAGCAGAATATTACGATGAACAGTTTGATGAGCGTAAACTAAAATTTGATTTGGTTAAACACATTTATGACTTTAAGCCGTTGACAAAGGACATAGTCATGGGACTTAATCCGAGCATTGACGACTTTAAACAATTAAAAGTTGACTTGGACGAAATTGGATATGAATATAATGGACTATAAAAAATTGCCAGCCGCTAACTACCGTTTTGCAAAAGTGGAGGCGTACTTCTATGAAAGTGTAGTTCTAAATTCAAGTTTTGCACTAAAAACCCCTGCCATTGCAAAACCGGGAACCGATGTGTAAAATCAGTTCGGGTTATGCACATTGTCGGGGAGATTTCAGATATGTAGAAGCAATTCGGAACATCAACCTCTATAAAGATGTCTTAGGATGTGGTATTGTAGGCAAGGGGATATGAATTTAATTCATCACGTATTTTCTCCCAGTTTGGCATATGCGTATTTAACAAATTGACAAACCTGGTACTGTGTTTACCTTCAATTAGGTGTAGTAGTTCATGTAATACGATATATTCGATACAAGGTAACGGCTTTTTGATAAGTTCAGGATTGAACCAGATACGCTTTTCCGTCGAGTTGCATGAGCCCCATTTCGTCTTCATTTTTTTTATGTACCATTCTTTTACCTCTACAGAAAGTATGTTCTGCCACTTTTTGATAAGTTCAGGTAGAATAGCCGCGAGTTGATGACGATACCATGTATCCATTATACGATGACGTTTTTCAGCAGTGGTGTGTGGAGGAATTTGTAATTCAATACGCTTGTTACCCAATATTTTTACATTAGGTTTGCTGCCACCTTCGGTTACTTTTAATAAGTAACGCTTGCCAAGGTAATAATGATTTTCTCTGGAAATATACTCTCTCTTTGGTACTCTTTCTTGATTCTTGAACTTTTTTTGATTGTGTTTAATCCATCCGATTTTTGAGACAATAAATAATCGCAACATATCCGGGTTTGTGTGCTCCGGTGCAGATATACGTACTTTTCCTATGGGCGGGAGTACACTCAAATGAATATTCTTTATCTTCTTTCGTACGATGTCAATTTTTATATTATTTATTACTACTTCTTCCACTAATAGTCCTCATTCTGGTTTCTTACAATTTCAAAAATCTTATCATGAACTTCCGAATCATTTACGTTGTATCGTGTTAAAGTTTCGTGTACTGCAATTTTTACGGCTCTTGTTTTTTGTGTATTGTCACGCCAACCGTCCCTTATGGCATCTTTTAATTCTTTATCTAATTCAACTGTTAGCTCTTCATTATGTTCCAAGTTATCATAAAGTGATTGCAAAGCTTTTGTTGTAACTGTTTGCGGGTAAGCGTCGGTACTACCCGGATACTTAACTTGTTTGGCTAATTCAATAAATTGCTTCAGGTATTCTTCATATTCCAAAGCATCTTGCCGAATCTTTACAAGTAAGTCATGCAATAGTACACTCATTTTTTCATAATAGATTGGATTTGAAGGCATTTCTTCAATAATTATCTTTTGTATATTTCCTGCTATTGTTTCGGCTACCGCTCTTTTGTTCTGTCGTACCTTGTGTGGGAGATTGTTGATAGCATTCTCTCCTTTTTCTAATAAGATTTCCACAAGTCCTTTATCATCGAATTTGCCAAGTTCGCGACTTTCTTCGGCTCCGATATAACTATCAATAAGAAAACGCATCGATGCTTCATATTCTTTCAAATCCACATATTCGCCGCATCTATTTTGAATAGCGTTTTTTATTTCGTCAAAGAATTTTACATTATTTTTAATAGAAGATATTTCTTTAGGGGTATAACCCGCCTGTTCCATCTCATCGGCAATATTGGTATAGGCGCGTAATAGCCCTACGGAGTATTTGTACAATAGATACCGTTTGTGTGCGGTTTCTTTTAATTTATCCGTATCATCGGGATCGCCGCAAAAGTAATCGAAAAAATCTAAAATTTGCTGAGGTGGTTTTACGGGTTCGACGAATGCCAAAATCGTTTCTAATGCATTATCTAATATCTCTTTCGATTTCTGCAAACGGTTCTGCAATAAACCTTCAATATCATTTGCATCGTATCCGGAAAATGCTTCCGTTGTATAATTAGTAAATGCTTGCTGTAAACTTTTAAATAAGTCCTTGTAATCTATAATATAACCGTATTCTTTATCTTCGCCATCCAAACGATTAACACGACATACTGCCTGAAATAACCCATGGTCTTTTAATGTTCTATCAATGTACAGATATGTAGCCGGAGGTGCATCGAAACCCGTTAGAAGTTTATTTACAACAATGAGTAACTTCATTTGAGCAGGTTCTTTAATAAACTTGTTCGTTACCTCATTTTCAAAGTCTTCAATTTTTTGTAATGCTGATTCTTCATCCGTATGAAAAAAATTAGCTAACATTTTTTTGTAAATATCGTACTGACTTATTTTTTCGGTAATATGTTCACCTTCGCCTTTAATGTTTTTGGGATTGGGTGAGTACGATGTGATGATTGCACATTCCTTTAAACCGGAATCTTGAAATAGCTGATAGTACCTGCAGGCATTATAGATACTATCGGATATGAGTATCGCATTTCCATTGCCATATTTTAACCTTTCTTTACATTCAAAATCAAGTCGTATATCGGCAACAATTTTTTCCAAACGATTTTTTGAACTGAATACTTTTTTTATTGTTCCCCAACGCAATTTCAATTGATCTTTTGCATAGTCAGTAAGACCTTTTGTTTTTATCTCGAACCATGTATCTATTTTATCCATCGAGGTGATTTTCTGTTCAATATCACGCGATTCATAGAGCAAATCAAGTACTACTCCATCAGCTACGGCTTCATTAAATTTGTAGGTATGAATATATCTGCCGAATACCTCCAGACTGGTTTGTTTATCGCTTTTTAGCAAAGGAGTGCCAGTAAAACCTATGAAAAGCGCATTGGGGATAAATTGTTTCATTGCATTATGCAGTTTGCCCGATTGTGTGCGGTGGCATTCATCAACAAATACATAGATATCGCCTTTGGTGGTAAAATCATCCGGTATTGATTGGCGGAGTTCCTGCGCGTATTTTTCCACATCTTTTTCATCGGCTTCATCTTTACCGCTAAATTTATGTATTAGCGAGCAGATGAGGGGAGGAACGGTATCGTTTAGCTTAAGTAACAAATCCTTACCACTACGGGTTCGGTATATATTCTCTTGTACGCCATCAAATACCTTTTCTATTTGTTTATCCAATTCCTGCCTATCGGTTATGATAAGTATGCGAGCATTATGATTGTATTCTCGTATCCATTTGGCAAGCCATACCATCGTTAAACTTTTTCCGCTTCCTTGCGTATGCCATATAATGCCGCCTTCTTTTCGTCTGATAAAATCTTGTGCCGATTTAATTCCGTAATACTGATTATGTCGGCATAGTTTTTTTATACCCTTATCGTATGCAATAAAGTTGAACATTATTTCTATAATACGGTTTGTGTTCAGAAACTGTATTATATGCTTATCGAGAATATACGGTGTCGAATCCGCAAGGTCTCGTATATCTTTTGTCAACTCCAGAAGGTGAGAGTAATCTTTATCCTTTTTCGGATGTACTTCCTTCCACGTAAGATATTGTTTTTCCTTTGTTTCTATTGAGCCGTAACGCAAGCCTTCCGAATCGTTTCCCGCCATTACCAATTGCATGGTATTAAAAAACGATTGGATAAACTCGCTTTTTTGGTTGTCAATGTTTTGTCGAATGCCTTCCAAAACGGAAACCGAACTTTTTTTAAGCTCCAGTATGCCTATGGCAATGCCGTTAATATAAAGCACTATATCCGGTCTTTTGGTGTTAATCCCTTTTACCGTTACTTCTTGCGCAAAGGCAAAATCATTATTGGTCGGATTATTCCAATCAATAATTTTAACGGTACTATGGTGTCTGCCCTGTTCGGGCTCGATAGTAACGCCATAACGAAGCAATTGATAAAAAGATTTGTTCGTTTCGTAGAGATTATACTGAGTATTGGCTACACTTGATAGTTTTCTGAATACCTTATTGACATTATCCTCCGTTATTCCGGATTTGCGTAACCATGAGCGGAGTAGATTTTCTTCTATATTATGATTATTAATATCGGACTTATCACCAAGATACCGGTAACCCAATATTTTTTCTAAAATATATACTACACGATTTTGTGTACTTCTTTCCGGCGGAATAATAGGGCTCATAACAGTAACAATTTGATATTTATAACATTGTAAGAAATTTGAGCAGTGAAAAGCGTATGTATGTCAACTCTTGATTAGGTTAAAACTCATTTCATAACGGTAAAACTCAACATTTGGGGTAACTAACAAGGCACGACGTATTCTCGGATCATTCTCAAGTGCAATAATAACGCCGCGTACTTCCTGATTTTCAGTTGCGATTACTTCCTTAATATAACCCATGTACCGTAGTATTTGTCCTACTACATTATCACTTGCCTTGCCTTTTTTCAGTTCCACTACTAAAAGGGTTCGTTTATCTTTACTAATTGCCAGAATATCCATTGGGCCTGTATCTGTAGGATATTGCCGTCCGTTATTTTCTTCATTTTCTGTATGCAAGTCGTACATCTTACCAAGTTCCGTATTGCTCCAATTACGAACAATAAACTCTTCCAGATGTTTCTCCATAACAAACTCGGCTTTGCTAGAAACGGTTGATTCTTGTGTAATGGCTTCCACCCCATGTATAAGATTTTCAATTTCCGCACCGTAAGGGGTAAGACTGCTGTAAGTAGCTCCGGCTTTTAGAGAACTTAATAAGGATTCGGAAACCTCCGCGGGGTCGATGGTATTGGGAAACCACCGTACTATCCGGCGATGTGTCAGTTCTGAGTCCGGTTGATAATAATAGTCGCCGGTAATTTCAGCAGCAAAATAGTGCCCCTCCTTACTCGGACTTATCACAATGTCACCCTTTTTCATTCCTTTCAGAATCATCCAGGTTGTAGCGCATGCTCTTCCTGCAGCAGTCCTTCCTTTTTCAGGGTTATCATTCAGATACTCAGGAATATAGCGCTTATTAAATTTAGTCCAATCATCGGAAACTTCTACCGTATTAAAATCTACTTTATCTAAAAACCCTATACCAATATAATTGCCGGCATGGCATTCTTCGGCATACATACTTCCCGCGCCAAGCATAAGGCGATAATACTGTTTCATAATAAGCGCACCTTTCCGGTAAGTAAAAGATTCATCATACCTTGTTTTATGTTTTTGTATTTTTCAACTTTTTTTCCCAAAATATTAATTTCTGAATCAAGATGCAGTAATACTGTCGAGATTCTTAATTGCTCTGATATTGGGGGGGAGAACACAACGTAGCTGGCAATCTGAGGAGCCGTCAATTGTGGAACTCCAGTAACTTCATGAACAAACTTCACCTTTTTGTTTATGTACTCTGTAAAATACGTGAAACCAATTTCCTCATTAGGTCTCAAAATTAATAATCTACCAATTGGTACAAATTTATGATCTCTATATACTGCATGCCCAATTGTTCCTCTAGCTGTAACTGTAATACAATGTTCGTTACATGTGTAATAATCATAGTAGCAGTATAGTCCATCATTTGTTAAAGCGTTTGAGTAAACAGGATATTGAAAATTCTCGTTTTGGTACGTCGAGGCATGTTCACCCTTAAAATCACCACCGGCATTAATATCAAAAACCTCCCCCAAAGTTCTTTCCACCCAATCGTCTTTCGGTTGTAATAGTTCATGTAAAGCACCTTGTTTTATGGCATTTTTCTTTTCTATTAAGCTTTCCAATGAATAAACAAGAGTATCTATATCATTTAGTGCTTCCGCTATCGCTTTTTGTTCTTTGATAGGGGGGAGGGGGATACATACTTTCTTAAGATTTGATTTGGAAATTCCATACACCTTTATACCCGTTGCTAGCACATCTATTTGTTTCTTTATGATAATATTCTGATGCAAATACGCTTTATAACCATTGGAAATATCGTCGTTCTTGCTTCTCAATAAAAATGTATGTAGCCCTGATATTACTACCTTTGATCGGATATTCCTTATCTCAGCGCTTTTGCACAGAGCTGAATAGTCTTCAGAAACATCCGCAACAATTAAATCACCGTCTTTAACTAAAGAATACTCCTTCGCTTTACTTTGTTCTATACTTGGAAGCTCAACTTGTTCTAAATCAAGAAAACCTTCTGATAATCTATGAATATCGCCATAGTGAATGTAACCTATTTCTGAATCTGATGAAAGCTCTGCTCGTGAATAAGTCGCTGAAGACAAAAATTCGAAGAGTTTATCATATGTACTTAAACTCCAGTCACAAGGTATCTGTCCTATCTCCGTGTGGAGAAACTCGTTTTCTTTCCTATTATTCATATCATTCTTTATGCAACTTATACTAACATTATATTTTACAGAGTGTATCCCATTTTTTGTAAATGCTTATTAACTTTTTTTTCCAAATCCTGTACTTCAGTATTCCATTGTTGTAATGTCACTTCATATCTTTCCGTTAATTCCTTTAAGCGTATAAAAAGCGATTGGCTTATTGCATCCATCCGGTTTGTAATACGTTTATCCATTTCCGCCATCCATTTTCTTTCAATAACAATATCCCTTCTTTGCTCTATCGTCAGTTCATTGTATTTTTTTTCTATATGTTGTTCTAACAATAACAGTAATGATCTTAGAAGAGAACTCACTTTGTCCAAGTCTTCCATACACTCTTTGTAGTTCTTTATTGTATCATATTCATCAGCATTTTCCTTTGTTCTTTTTCCACATATTTTTAACGCTTTCTCAATACTCTTTTTTGTTATCTTTCCTTTATCATCCACAGCATTCACTAAGTATCCCTCTTCGCCTCCATGTTCTTCCAACAATTCATCCATCTCTGCACTTAATTCATCAATTTTCGTTCTATTCTCGTTAATCGTTTTATTCTCTTTAGCAAAAAATATATCAATGATAAGGGTAGGGGGAATCAATGCACCTTCCAAACCTTCAATTCCTGAAATGATTTTTATCTCGTCGGTATTGCCTTTTTTTATTCTTCTTATTTTCCGCGAAACGGTATTACCTGCTTCCCATCCTTCTCTTGTCAATACATAACAGTCATCTTGCATAGTTTCAGACCAATAATCCATCAATAACTGATATATCGTATATTTATCAACAAGTTTCTTCTTATCGTATTTTTGTAAAAGTGATTCGGAAATAGTACGTATTATCTCCTTCGGTTTTATTCCTTTCTCAAAAGTTTGTGCATACTGTACGGCTTCATTTTTCCATTCCGTAAATATCTTTTTCAGCTTTTTACTATACGATGTAAATTCGGGATGATTGAAAATAGTACTTTTAATTTCATCCTTATGTACATTCAATTGATAATAATTCGGTCTTTTGTGAATTATTGTCAGTAGTTCTGTTTTAATAGTAGGGTACACATCCCAATACTCTTGTAAGACATCAATATCAAACTTGGGCAATCCGCCATGTAAATGTGCTTCAATATTATGTATATCTTCCGGTTCCGTATTTTCTATATATCTCGGAATATTAAGATTATAGTCGTTCTTAGGGTCGGCAATTTCTTCAATAGGTACTAATCGCGAATATCCTCGTATCTCGGTTCTATTCTTATACGTATCGACAACCTTATGTATATCTTGTTCACGTAGGCGATTCTTATTGCCATCCTTAATAAAATGCTTACTGGCATCGACTATAAAAATGGCACTTTCATCCGCTTTGTTCTTAAATGTACCTTGTTTATCCAATACGATTAAACAAGCGGCTATACCCGTACCAAAGAATAAATTGGGCGGTAAACCGATAATTGCTTTTATATACCCACGTTTTACAATGTTTTTTCGTATTTCGCCTTCGGCATTACCACGAAACAAAACACCCAAAGGTAATACAATACATGCCTTGCCCGTAGATTTTAAGGACTTGAGAATATGAAGCAAAAAAGCATAGTCTCCATTTTTTTGCGGGGGAACTCCATAACCGTCAAATCGTCCGTACAGATCACTTTCAGGAACAAAACCGTTTGTCCATGCTTTATAACTAAATGGCGGATTAGCTACGGCATAGTCGAATTGTTTTAAAGCCGTTGACTTTGATTCGAACAATTGTGGGGATGCTAATGTATTGCCTAATTTTACTTCGGCAGTGCTATGCCCATGCAACCACATATTCATTACCGCTAAGGCGCGTGTTGCATTGTCATACTCTTGTCCGTATATTGATATGTGGGGAGCGAGCTCCGCAGCTTTTAACAATAAAGAAGCTGAACCGCATGTCGGGTCATATATTGAGTCTTTTCCGCTTTTAGAAAGTCGTACATCTATTAACTGCGCCATAATACGCGACACTTCCGAGGGGGTATAGAACTGCCCTTTACTTTTGCCGCTTTGTGTAGCAAAGTGTTTCATCAGATACTCATAAGCATCACCAAGCAAATCATCATCACCGGTACGATTATTGGCAAAGTTCAGTTCCGGACGGTTGAAAATATTGAGCAGATTACTTAAGCGATCAACTTTTTCCTTACCCTGCCCCAACTTATTGCTATCATCAAAATCCGCTTCGGTTATAATACCATCTAGATTATTGTTTTGAGCAAATTTTGAGATTATCGTGTTCAGTCGTTCACCAATATCCGTTTGATTACGGGCTGCTAACATATCCGTAAACGTTGTACCGGGTTCCAATACCATAAGGCGGTCTTTTTTATCGGATACATACTTCATAAACAGTAGTACTAAGATATAATCCTTATACTGACTCGCATCCATACTTCCTCGTAACTCATCACAACTTGCCCATAGGGTAGCATATATTTCCGATTTCTTTATTGCCATCTCTCCGTAAAATCCTATATCGGTTACTAAATTTTAGTATAAAAACATCAATTTACACATTTTTCCCGTAAGATGAATTTCACTTCTCAAGGTCAATGATACGATATGTGATGCCACTCATTTCGCACATATCATTTAAGTCTAAACTAAAAGATATAGCCATTCCTTTGTACTTCTGCCTTTCATATCCGAAGAAAATGGAAGCAAGAACTATAAAGTGTATATCTCTTCATCCAAAGTAGTCCTTCGATTCAAAAAAGATAGTAAGTTTTTGACTTATAAAACTTACAAGAACATGGTCTCTAAACACAGTTTCTGAATGTTCAATAGCAATCAAATGCCCTCTTAGCAGACGAACATCTTTTGCAAGACAAGATTTTTTCTTGCAATCAAAAAAAACATGTTGTATTGTTATTTTTCTACTTTTTACAATGTAGCTATTCTTTAGTTTTGACATCGGGTTGTTAAGGATTGGGAAGGAAAAATACCATTCTTGCCGGAAACGGAGTATATGAACCCGTGAAATACCAATAATTACCAATCTAAAACAACTTCTACAAGATTTGATAATATTAATACTATCAACCACAATAATACTATGAATCGAAGAGATAAGCAGATAAGCCCCAAAAAACTGCTGAACCAGATATAATAAGCGAAAAAAATAGTCGAAAAGTGCCATTTCATGATCGCAAGAGCAGGTATGCAGCAAATTTGATATGGATGCAAAGACTTTCCGTAAGATTATGAGTTTATTGTCTTACAAAGAAAATACACTCAAAGATAAAACTACATTTTGCCTAAGTTTCTAATTTTTGGGTTTATGTTTAATCATAATCGTAAACATACTACAAACCTATCGGAACTGATAGCGAATACCTTTTACTCTCTGCTCATATCTTTTCGAAGCTGACAAAAGGTATTTACTAAATGAAAAAAAAATCCGATTAGCGGGAATGTACACATCACTCATATAAGTGAACCGACTGTTTTGATGTACAGTATCGTCTAATTTATAAGTTATTGCGCCCTGCTTTCCATTCGCATACCCTCTTTATCACATAAAAAACGCTACGAAAACAGTGAAAAGTCCCGGAGAGTACAGATGAGTACGGGAGAGTACAGATGAGTACGGGAGAGTACACATGAGTACAGGGAGCATATAAAAAAGCCAAAAAAGTACCCGTTTTCAACCTTTTTTTTCGGATTTCCTCATGGTGGAGTATATTTCCTCAATACAAAAGTGACGATTTGAGGTCGGAATGTCCCTTTTCTCTATATTTTGAGAAAAAAATCAGACTTTTCTTCTTTTATATAATTCGTTACAAAATGTTATTGAGGATTGTAGAGGAAAACCGTATAGTTCTTTGGGATTTTTTATAAAAATAGCAAGAGATTTTAGTGTTTGTGCGGTATCAATGGGGTACATTTATTCTTTTATCAAATCCCGAACAATTTTTTCATCGGAGGAAAAGGTCTGTCCAAAAATCTGTATCATTCGTTTAACATAGAAAGGTAAAATCTATTTTTTTATTGATTCTTATAATGTTGTTGTCATGGTTTCTGAAAAAAAAAATTGAATATGGTTCATCGGCACACACTTTTTTTTGTTCCATATCATATAAAAACACCGTATGAAACTAATCCGTATCGTTATACAACCAAGTTTTTTACATCGCGCTTTTGTCTTATGCTTCAAAAAGTCGTTCATTGATGGAGTAAGTCAGGAGAAAGTGTAATAGGTTGTTAATTTTCCACGAGCTTTCATCTTCGGTAGCGGTTTAAGATCAATTCTTCAAGATTATAGCCGACTTTGTGTCATCAAAAAAGTGTATCGATGAACACTCCTTGTTTTACATTCCTCTTTCTATATACTTGTTTATAAACATATTACTTCGTGTCTGGAAAAACAGATTATTTGTTAACTAATTTTAACACAAAATACATGTAAGTAAAAACAATTTGCGTATTTTAGTATGGTACTGTAGCTCCACTGCAGAGTATAAACAATGTTAGAAAATGCCTAAATCATTTTGGTTATAGATAGAGCTTAAATATTAAATACACCATTCTGGATTTGCTTGTGATTTCCTACCGCACATGCGTTAGCTATTCCGTATCATAACCAGTGAGGTAATGCCTGTAAAATATAGCAACAATAAACTTATATAGTGAGAAATTTATGCGATTACTCTTCTGTTTTGTTGTGGGTATCATGACGATTCTTTTCATTAGTAGTGCTCAGCAGGGAGAATTATGCGAACCCTGTACACTCAATGTCATCACAGTTCATACATACGATTATACAGATAATGTTAACGGTTGCTCTTTGCGTATCGAATATGAACGTTTTGCAAATGAGTGTAATGGACATTGGGACATTAAGATTCTAAACGTTAAGTTATTAACACCGTGTTCAGCATATACGGTCGAACAAATCGTCGCTCTGGGAATACTATTGCTACTGCAAAACAATGTACCCGGATTTCCGATGCCGACAGGTGGAGGCACGACAAAAGTACGTGTTATGGGACCTGCCTGTTGGCATTATGATAATACTTCAGGAGTCGAATGGGTAAATAGGATAGGGCATTGCCTAAACGATAATAATTGCTGTCAGTATTATGAGTATAAGCATATACCCGATTGTGATGAGGTTGCGATAACACATATCCCACGCAATTTTGAGCCTGTGGATTGTGAACTTGTTGAATGTAAATATATGTGCGATGATGTTTGGAAAATATTTTTTGGGAAATAACAATGAAACACAATCTTTCTTTTATTCTACTAATAATGGTGTTTTTTACCATAGTGTCTTCGTCTCGCTCTCAATGTGATTCGACGAATAATTTTTGTCGTCCCAACTATAGTAATGATTCCTTGTATAAAATCTCATATATAGGTCACCTGAACAATGATTGTTATGAGGATACGGTTATCATATCTGCAAGTAAAAAAGATGTTGATACATTACGCTACAGTAATGTTTTTTTACCGAAGTATATCTTTTGGGGTCGTTGTACATTACCAAGAGACAGTATGGAATATTGTCCGTGTTATGATACGGTTGGAGTACCTGATTCGCAAAAAGTGTGGTATACGAGAATAGATAAACCGTCATTTTTTGAGATGGCAGGAAAAGTATCATATTTAATGGCATCAACAGATTCTCTGGTCGATATAATGATCATAATATCAGGCAAAACCGCTTCCGATACAACGGCATCCGACACATCACATAGAATAGTATTATATGGACAGGATTCGATGGATACTTTATGGCATGTCGATATAGGTGATATAGATTCGGTTATTAGTAGTCCTTTTTCCGCATTAAGACTGGAAGTAAATAAACAATTAGTAGATTCCGCAGTACGGGATGTATCGTATCAAGCAAGTTATTACTTTGTGACCGGTGGCTCGGGTATGCCCAAAAGGAATGAAGATTATACTCCCACAGTTTATACCGGTTTATTAGGTAACGGAGCTACTTTATCCTTTGCTCCGAATCCTTCTCGGGAATATGTCATTATACGCTTTGAAGGCCTTGGTGATCCATGTTATTCTTTTAAAGTAATCAATAATATAGGTAAGATAGAAAAAGAATTTGAGCTCCCGAATAAAGTGCCGAAGGGCGAGTATATTCTGTCAACGGAAGGAATGTCCTCAGGAATATATACTCTCAATGTCTATTGTGACGGACAGTATATAATCAGTAGTAGTTCATTTGTTGTATTTAAGTAAATGAGGTTAATAATTATGAATATAAAATATATTAGCATACTCTTAATTCTTATAGTATTAAGCGTAAACGGGATTATTATTGCACAAGATATTCCCTCGCAATCGGAGAGCCAATTAAACAATTTATCAGATGCAAAAAATAATAACGGATATAAAACAAGTAGTGTATTGGCACTCTCCGGTAAAATAGCTGTATCTCCTGCCTCCGGGAATATCAATTATGTGTATAACTTAGCAAGTTATAGCAAATCCGGATATCCGATTAATATTTCGCTCAACTATGTCGGTTCCGTTGGTTTTACGGCATTTGAAACGGCTACGACTGTCTCTGATCAAAGTACGTGCTCACCATGTTTTGTTGATTATCCGAGAGACCATTTCGGTAATATAAGACCATGGGATATGGGACCCGAGGATGTACCGCAAGAATATTGGTCACAATTTAATGTGAATAAACCCTTATGGTTATTAAGTATTAACGGCTTTGCTGTACAGGCATTTTCCCAGGCAACGGAAATGGTGATGTCACCGAATGCAAGGCGACCGGTACCAGGATTTATATCGAAAATAGGTTTCTGTGCCGTACCGATACCGAAAAATTCATCCGGTGTACCTGAAAGTGCTACTACATATACCAATCCTGCAAATTGGGGAAATGATGAATTTGTGCCTCAACAATACCTTATTGAAGGATATGATTATTGTAATAGAATGTCAATGAAGGCCTATGAGAGAACGCATGAGAGTATTAGTGTTAATAATACGGCTGATATTATTAAATTACTCCGTGCTGATGGTGGAGTACTTGAACTCGTAAATGTTAATCCGAGAACAACACTATTTTCCTTTGATGACCTTTACAATGAGCCGGAAAGATATTCAGGCAAATATGTTGAAAAAGGTGCTAATGCCAAAGGATATGCTTATGTGGAATTTGATGAAACACTCGTTCCGGCTTCATTAGAGACTGATTCGTGGTATGGTGATTTACTTTATGGAGCATACGGTAATTGGAAACATGTATCGGAATTCACTCATTTTAAACCACGGAAAGTACATTATTATCCCGGTGATGGATTGGAGTATATTTTTGTGGAGCATATCGCACCCTATGGTAATGATTATTATACAGGTAAAATTGTAATACAAACAGCCCCCTGTTTATCAAAGTCATTGTGGGGTGGCCCAGCGGCAGGCGCAACCATATTTTATTTGGTGGATATACGATCCGATAATCGATCATTGATGAAATTTGGTTATGAATCTCATGTGAATATTAGAGCCCCAGATAATAAAGCTGTTATTAATACTGATAAACGAGGTCGTGCACGTTTAACGAGACTCGGAGAGCATTCGATACAATATGCCGCCGATGCGGGGCATTGTACGATACAGATATTTGATAAGGATTTTCAATTATTATTAGAGAAGCCGTTCTCCAATACACGTATCGATAATTCTTATTTCGGTCATAGCGGCACACCATCTGAAGCATATAATATCATACAAATCAAAGATCCCGAAGGCAGAACAATCAGTTTCGATTATGAAAAAAATGAAAGACGATATGATGATTATGCATGGTTACGATTTAATCCTGTCGGCTGTAATGCAAAACTGAGCGGACACGTTTATGATCCGACCGTTGTTCTTCAATATAGTCGTTTAAAAACAATAACGGAACCTATGTCCTATACGCTTATAGATTATTATCAAGGTTATAGAAAACAACAAGGAACATCACAAATATCCTGCAAATCATTCGATAATAAATATAATCATATTGCCAATAATAATACTGTTCCCGAACACAGTATGCGTAATGTATTTAATACACGCGATATGGTAAAAAAAATAGAAAATCGGATAGCACCGAATAAAGCAATAACGACTGAAGATCTTTATGAATATGACGGTACAAGTACCAATACTCAGTATTGTGATCTAAAACAAAAAGGTTATGGTCTTACATCGTTAGGACAGGATAATGCATCCTATCCTTATACGACAACAATACAGCAGAAAATATATCCCAATATCCATATTACGGATGCAAACAGTTCACTCAATGGTATAACGACTTCAGTACAAACCATAACAAAGAAGATAACATTTGCATTACGATATTGGGAATTTAAAGATCATCAAAGTAAAAGCATGGGACAACTTCGTTTCAGTGATGCGACACCCATTATTGAATCGGAACTTAAGGATGGAATAGAATATATTACGAAAACGGATTATGGAGTGGTGACGACATCAATGACCGCCAATCTGAATCCGAGTAATGGAGTTGGTACATGCGATGATGGACTTTATAATTTATTGCCTGATGTTTCCAGTGATTTTATCGGTACACATGCCTTAACACAAGAAAAACTGTATTGGTCATTTAATAATACACCGAATACCCCTACCGTATTAAATCTTCGTTTACCTATTAATAAAAAAACATGGATTAAACGTAATCCGAATAATACCCCTACCTTAGTGTCTTATAGGAGTTATCAATATAAATTGGCGAAGGTACGTGATTTTCCTTATAGTAGTACTTCAGATGCCAAATATCTTCAACATCAATATTTCGGATACGGTATAGAACGACAGGTAGAAAAAATTCATAATCCTGAAGATACCTTAGAGGTTTTATACCATAATGATCAGACTTATCTCACATTGCCCGAACAGTTTACAACATCACAAACAACACGGGACATTTACTCCTTATCATATTGGCCTTTATATACTCGATCAAATGAGAATGTGGAACAAAATGGAACGAATAAACCTCCACTTATCGAATCGAGACATAATTTTTCGAAATTACCCGATAATGCAAGCCAATTGACACAAAGTCTGACATTACCGAATAATACAATGCGTTTCCCTTATTCGGTTAATCTTCCGCTCAAAACGATTATAACCTTACCCGACTATTGTACGATACTTCTGGGAGAACGGTTTGTCTATCAACAAACTTATGACCCGAATGTGTATTTGGATAGAAATACACTATTAAAAAAATTCTTCATCGGTAAAAGCGGAGTAGAAACGGAAACGGAGCGATTCAGTTATCAGAATAATAAAATACGTTCTTTGGTCGATAAGATTACAGGGGTGCATGGCAGCTATGTTCGTCAACAGTACTATTTGGATGATGTACCGAGCCAATGGGGAGGTCTTCGTCAAAACTTCGGCGGATATGATCATTTTTACGGTAAAGTGTATAAAAACGATTGGTCTGATGCTTCAATAGAAAATAAACCGATGCGCAGTGTGATATGGGATTCGGAACGAAACGGTTTAAGTACAGTCTGGACAATTGACCGTGAGGAACCATATGTACAGACATCACGGATACGGTATTATAAAGACGGCAATACGAATTCATTGGATAGTATGTTTCTTACGACATTGTATGAGCGCAATTCACTCGGTCAAATCGTCGGTACTGCGGATGCTAATAGCTGGTATCATCAGAATGAATATGATAATCTAGGACGTCCGATTTTTGTACGAGAGCCGGGCGATTTTCCGAAACAATTAAAAAGTTGGCGATTGAATAAAAAATACACAGGGATTTCTCAGTCACATTGGCAATATAAAGTTTGTGTAAAAACCACCCCACCGGGAAGTACACTAACGGAAGAATATGATGATGTGGAATCGGGTGACGGCGTAATTGCACGTCCTTTGGATGATGGTCCTTCCAATAATCGATGTGATGATGTATTTGTACGAAGTAATAGTGGAGGAGTAAAGGTTACGGAGGGGCATCTTTATGCTCATAAACGGTTTTATGAGACAATGTTCACCTTTACGAAAAACTATACGACATTACATGGTGCATCAATGCGTTTTCATATAGCAAGTGCCGATAAATGTTTCCCTGTCCGTATTAAAACGTATTCAGGTACAACGGAATTAGTGAGTCGTACATTATTGTTGAATTGTGGTCAAATTGATGCCAATTCCAATAATAATAAATGGGAAACCACTTTATCGGGTGTGCCGCGTCAGGGTGTTGTGAAAGGTGAGCAGACGCTCGAATCCCTCTATTCGACATTCTGGACGATACCGCTGAATGCCACTGAATTGGCGGCTATCAATAATCAGGGAAACGATGTTGCTTTAAAAGTAATTATTGAGCCGGCGAATCTCAATAAGAGTAAAGACCGATGTGTCATATCCGGTAAATCATCGGATCTGGCACCTGCCATTATTCTTGATTGTAGCGGTACATCGGAACTGTCTTTGGATGATTATACGGAAAAATATGTCTATAAAGATGCCACACAATATACCCTGCCCTATGAAATCGAACATCGCCAAAAAGTGGATGATATTATTAAAACATATAGTGATTATGCGAATACGTCGACATTGGATGATGATGTGCGTCGTAAGTATTCACAATATCGTTTAATATCTCCCAATATAGTTCGTACGGCACGGGAAGGAACGACGGCAACAAATAATGCTACGGAATATCCTTCCGGTACAACGGAACAATTTAGTTTGACGGATGGTGCAGGTCGTACGGTATTAGCAAAAGATCAGGAGAATTATCAAAGAAAAAATCAATATGATCAACATGGTCGTCCGATACTGACGGTGCAACCCGACGGCTCGGAAATAGTGTATACCTATTCCATAGGTACACCGACGGAATTGGGTTTGAACGGCATCGGTATTTCCGTTGATTTTGACGGATTCTGTACGATCGTATCACAGAATACCGTTAAAACCGTCGGAGGGATTTCAACAATCTCCCCTGTACGCAGACAGTATTATGATGTATATGGTAGGGTATGTGTCGAGGAATTGGAAGAAGGAAATACCAAATTACGGACGCAATATTTTTACGATGTTCAAAATCGTACTATTGAAGTAATAAATCCGAAAGGACAAATAACACGCTATTGGTATGATGATTATGGCCGTGTGAAATATAAATATAATAGCGATCTCGGCGTTGTTTCTTATGCGTATGACAAAGCAGGCAATACACGTTTTAGCCAGACGCAAAGACAAGCTGATAGCAGTAAAATAACATTTTATGAATATGATGATTTGCATCGAATGACGGTATCGGGTGAAGCTCGTATTGCAGAAGCTATACCGGCACTCACCTATACCCCTTCGGTAACCCGCGAGACAAGTATATCCTTAAATCGTTTGACGGATGATCCGAGTATTAATCCCGATGTTTTACAGGATAATGGTCAGAGCGAGATATTGACAGCAAATGTGACATTATTAAGTCCGAGTTGGTATGCGGTACCTTTTACGGTATGGAGTATGACAACCGTACCGACCGATGGTAATCTGCCTTGTATAGATGAAGAGCGCGGACGTACAGCACCATATTTATCGTGTGTAACTTCCGAAAACTTTATAGGGGTATTAAAAGGTCGTACATCCAATAAAAATGATTTTGAGGATTTGGGATTACGTTCCTTTAATATGCGTACGGTTACATTGTATGATCGTCTGCCGAAAATGCCGCGTGTACAGGCAGGAGCGGCATTTTTGCATAGTCCGTTTCAAACAACATGGGATAAATTGGCACCGAAGGGATCCTACCGTAACCTGAAAGGTAAAGTAGCGGCAGTTGCTTATCGTGAGCATGAACAAAGTCCGATGAATTATGTTCAGTACAGTTATGATGAACGGGGAAGAGTAGAAGCACAAGTACGGTACACTGATAATCTCGGTTGGGATGCCGTGTATTATGAATACAATTCGATGAATTTGCCAATCAGAGTAATGGTTGCCGATGCCTATCGTAATCATACGACATGGTATTCATATGACCATAAAGGACGTCTGAATAAAGTATGGTCGAAATTAGGTGCATCCGCCAGCGGTTTGGCAACACTTGATCCGGGTACGCAGGCAATACTTGATTGGAATTATCCAGCAGTGCCAACCCTGACAACGACAATGCGTACGACAAATCTTGAAGTACAACAGGCATATAATCCGCGAAATTTAGTGTCACAGATTTCATATCCCCAACCGGGAATAACAACAAACTATACATATAATAACAAAGCATTATTATCGACGGCAATAAGCAAAAAAGGGCCTACGGAATTATTCCGTCAGGAATTACAGTATAACTTTTATGATTTGGTATCAAAACATAAATGGAATCATGCCGATTTAATAAGTCATGAAATTGATGCTGTGTATGATGTATATCGTCTGAAAGAATGGGAGTATGCGATAGCGGGTATTGATCAGAAAAAAGAGACTTATGCTTACGATGATGTCGGTAATCGTCTATCGGCAATAAACAATATTTATCTGCCATTGCCACGTACTGAAACATCAACGGCAGGTATCGGTCTCAATAATAATGAATTATTGAATTATCATACGGTAGCGGGACTTACGCCGCTGACTGAACGTTATCATAACTATGATGCCAACGGTTCATTGGATCGACGTTTGATAAAAACGGCTTCCATCGGTACATTTACAAATTATAAGTATGAGTATGAGGACTTTGATTATACATACAATGGTCTCGTGAAAGAATATGCCCGAATGGAGATGAATAGTCCGAATGGGAGCTTGGTATGTATGAATACACCGATAGATAATACGATAGGTTCCTTCTGGCGTTATCGTTATTCATCGGGCGGTGAAAGGGAGCAAAAACGCTTAACGGTACATCCATCAATGAATAATACCTTAAATTGGACATATTATTTATTGGGTACGGATAATAGGCAGTATGCGATGTATGAAGGCAGACATAATAGAACGCTTGTAAATAATAATCGTACGGTCGTCTGGTCGCCGAGTGAATATCTGATGTATGGCAGCGGGTCGAACTCATTAATAAGCTTTTTACCGACAGGTGCAAAAGAGTATCGTATTATTGATCATTTAGGGAGTACACGTTGTATTTTGAATAATACAGGAACTGTGATAAACACGATGAATTATGAACCGTTCGGCAAGCAGATGCAAACGGGAGATGTACCGCGACAGGGATATATCGGTAAGGAATTGGATGGCGAAAGTGATTTGGCAGATCACGGAGTGCGGAAATATGATTATATAACCGGCAGGTTTATGGCCGTTGATCCGTTATGGGAAAAATATAGAGGTTTATCACCGTATCATTACGGAGCTAATAATCCATTAAAGATTCTTGATCCAAACGGACTTCAAGGTATAGTAAATGGAACAGCGTCTGAAAGAACTGATGTACTTAGTAATGTCAACACAAGACTGAATGCTAATTTTACTTATGATGCTAATGTTCCAGGTCTTATAGTTGCGGACCCTAACTTTGTGCCTTCTAATGATGAAGGAAGAAATTTTTTGAATATGGTTCAAGATCAGAATATTACAGTTAACATCAATGTCACCAATGATACTCACTTCTTTGATTTCGATCCAACCACTATGTTATTCTCTGATCCTCTTGTTTTAGTGAACGGACGTTTCGAAGGAAGTACTGTTGATGGGTCTGGACATGTTACAGCAAAGCAATATATAAATCTGAATCATATGAGTACTATTGAACAAACTCTTCAACAACCTGGTTCTAAGGCTGAATCAGTTGTGCATGAAATATTAGAAGGGTATGTTGGAGCTGTACAAAACCCTGGTGGTACATATGCAACTGCATTTCAATCAGCTCACAACTCTGTTTTGCGAATGATGGGATCAACCACACACTTTGTACCCTTTGATGGAGCTGATCATCGAAACGGCGTGCATTATTATGGGTACGGAATCCAAGGTACTACTGATGGAGTCGTGCTAGTGTTCTATAACCTTCAAACGAAAATTTTTTCTCAAAATAATAATCCCCGTAAGATAACAAATCCAACATCTTTTTAATGGTTAAGATAGTTTATATAGTATGCATTGTATCTTCTTTTGTTTTATCAAGCTGTGTTTTGAAAAGAAGTTCTGATATAATTAAAAGGGACTATATTGTTCTCGGGAGGTTCGATCATATGTTTAGGAACAGTATTTTGTTCCTGATCTCGGATATAGAAAACCACCACTATTTAGTACTCTCTGATTCGGCTTGTATAACAATTGATTCTATAGGTAGAAAAGAAGTAAATATTGATGATACAATATCAGTGACTCTATATCCTGTAAAGAAACCTGATCGAAGTATGTTTTGGAGAAACTATCCTTCTTTACAACAATATACGCCTAACCATTCTATTGGGTCAGGGTCGATAGAAAATGGTGATTTTTCAATTATTATGAGTATAGTATCTCACGATACAATTGTAGGAAAATACTACTCTTCGCTGGATATATGTGGAAGATTTGTTTACAAGAGGTAAGCTGAATACGCTAGTTTAACTTTTTATTCTTTTCTATCGTATTACCCTACCGTATAAGTTATATATAACTTATACGGTTTTCTTTTTACAAGATGAATATGATATATTCTGTCTTTATCTTTGAAACCCACAACTAACAAGGACAAAGTTCTTATATTTGATGATATTGTATGGTGTTACCATGAGATTTGTATCTGCATTTGTAGTGTTGGTTTTAGCTTCTACCTATGTATATGCTCAAGAGAGTCATAAAGGTAAAGAGTTTTATTGGGTTGTACCTCCGGGAGGTACCGGGTGGCCATTAGCTATCTTTATTTCTTCCGATGAAGTGACCAAAGGATATGTAACTCTTCGCGACGAATTTGGTAGGATGGATACTTTGCATTTTGGTATTAGCAATCCTTTACAACCGGCAGTAGTTACTTGTGATGCTGACAAAGTAATGTTACGCGGTGCCCAAAGCAACAATCCGGGAATATATAAGGATAATTTAAAACCGAATAAAAGATATGTATATATACATTCAGAAAGTGATATTGAAGTCTCAATGCTTCATTATATGTGGGCAGCGGCAGATAGGACAATAATCTATCCACTACACACTTATGGAACGGAGTACACCGTTTTTGCTCCTCCATCGGAGTATAACAAATACATCCGCAAAAAAGATAATCAGTTGATACAATCTTATTTTTATTCACAATGTGTAGTTGTAGCAACACAAAATAATACAACGGTAAATATTGAATCTCCTGTAAATCTTATCGGTGATTTTGAAAAGAATATTACGGCAGTATTACAAAAAGGTGAGAGTTACCTCATCCAAGCACGGCCGACGACGACCGATACATCCGCAGATATAACAGGAATGAAGATTACTTCTTCTGCTCCTGTTTCGATTATAGCCGGAGCAACGCAATTCCGTTACGGCTTGCTGAAAGATAGTATTTATACTACAAATTGTGTATTTGAGCATATTCTTCCATCAAAACTATACGGATTACTTTACATTATCACTGATCCGGCAAAGTCAACAAATGAAAGTAATGCTGTACCTAACTATTACAAAATAACGGCCTTGAATGACACGGCAACTATCATGCTCAATGAAGGTGTAATAAAGAAACTGAATAGAGGAGAGAATATAGTATTGCCTTTAATTAATTTTGCAGTAATTAAGTCAAGCTCACCAATTAGTATCTTACTTTTGCGACGTTCCGGTTCATTGTTAAGTGTCTCCACTACTTCTTGGGGAGATCCTTTTATGACTGATATTGCAGCAGCAGAGTTCTGGCAAAACAAGTATAACATTCATTTAGCTTTACCGAAAGACTTTTACAATCCGCTTCCCTTCTCTGAAAATTATATAAATGTTGTTATACCAACGGAATACATTCCACAGTTGAAAATTAATGGAAACATTGTTAATAAAAACCTTTTTACTCACATCTCTTCATTTCCCTTATCCGGTTTTTGCCAAGAGTTATCATATGCCACATTGACCGTAAATCCGTCCAGTATTATCCTGGAAGCACCTGTACCATTCGGTATTAGTTGTTATGGTTACGGAAATGCCGATGCTTATGGATATATACCCGGACGTAATATGAATCCTATAGAGTTTCCCAAAGTACGTTCTTCATATAAAGACACTATCATCTGTCCCGGCTCTTCAGTACAACTTTCAGCTAATGGTGGGGATAATACCTATACTTGGTCACCAAAAGAGGGTCTTTCCTGTTCCGATTGTTCTAACCCGATTGCTACACCAACAAAAAATACAACCTATACAGTTACCTCCAATAATGCTTTCGGTTGTGCGGTGCTTAAAGATACTGTCCGTATTATCATTCAACCGGCGCAGGTGGATGCAGGAAAGGATGTCGGTATTTGTTCAGGGGATTCTATCAAACTTTCCGTTACAGAAGGAAAAAACTATCTCTGGTCTCCGTCAGAAGGACTCAGTTGTACAGATTGCCGTGAACCCTTTGCTACGCCGACAAAAAATCAACGATATTATGTTACCATTACCGATTTAAAAGGATGTATCGGAACGGATTCCGTTCTTGTATCCGTCGGCAAACCGACTGCTGATGCAGGAAATGATACGACTATCTGCTTAGGTAAATCAGTTCGAGTACGAGCAACTGGCGGTAATACGTATCGTTGGGCGGCATCATCCGATTTGAGCTGTACCGATTGTCCCGATCCTATCGTCACACCGAAACAAAGTACGACCTATAAGGTAACATCATACCTTTCCGCTAATTGTTTTGCAATGGACAGTATTCGTATAACTGTTGATAAACCGACGATTATCATCACATCTGATAAAACAATTCTCTGTCCGACCGATAGTGTATTTCTGAAAGCGGAAGGAGGAATACAAACAAAATGGCTTGGTGAAGGTATTGTCTGTGATAATTGTTCGGAAACAAAAGCAAGCCCGACAAAAAGCGGATATTACAAAGCCACAATCACAACAGCAACCGGTTGTACAATCTCCGATTCCGTTTTCATAACACTGAATACTCCAACGGCAAAAGTATCATCCGATACAACCATTTGTAAAGGAAGTACGGCACAATTAAGGGCTGAAGGAGGAACACGATATTCATGGTCACCACCAACGGCTTTAAGTTGTACCGACTGTGCAAGACCAACAGCAATACCACAACAAACAACCAATTATACGGTAACGACCTATGATAATAATAACTGTACGGCTCAAGCAAGTGTTCTTATTACGGTGGATACTTGCCCTATTATTATAAAAGCGGATACGATAACACTCAACTCATCCTTGAATTGCGCTCAAATCGAGGATGAACAAAGGTATAAACACAGTTCGGACAAACCATTACAATTACAAGTACCCGAATTGATAAGTGGTGACGGGTCTGCTTTTGTTGTGTACTATAATATTCCGACGAATAGTACCTTGAATAACAAAGACGAATTGATTATTACAACGGAATTATTAAGTATATCACCGACTCTGAAACAAGCAGTATATCGTTTGGGAATTTCACAAGAAAGAGAGCTTCATCTGAAAGCATCAGGGGAGTATATCACAAAAACGGCAAGTCTCAGACCAATGGATACACTTGGTGTGATACCCGGAGAAGGGTATGTACCGATACGCTTACAAGCTGATGGGGACATAGAACAAATACGAGAATTAAGAACGATACTTTCTTTTCCTTCACGGTTTATGAATTATGTTCCGAATAAACATCAAATAATCTCATCGGCAGGGTGGAATTTCGGTATAGAAAAGAGTGAAGAAAAGAATGGCATCACTTCTATTACCCTAAGAGGTACAGGAACAACAACACTAAGCGATAAAAAAGAAATCGTTATGATCGAAACGGATATATATCTCGGCGATTCGGTAGAGTTTACGGTCATGACAGAACAATCGGAAGTACCGAATGAATGTTATACGATACCACAGGGTAAAGGAATCGTCAGTTTGGGCGGCTGTTTTGCCGGAGGAAGAGCCATCAATACAGGAATACCGTATTCCGTACAAGCAAAAACAGAGAATAACACCCTTATAATAGACTATACGGCAGGATTGGACGGAATAACGGAATGCAAAATCCTCAATACATTTGGAGAGCATATTGCCGATATACTCTATCGCACCGATACGAAGGGCGAATATCGAGTTAACTACCCAATGGAAAGTCTTTCATCGGGTAATTATATCATATTGTTCCGTTCGGGTATATTTCATCAATCCCAATTATTGAATATAGTGAAGTAAAAAGGTGAAAAAAAATAGGTCGAAGATATCACCTATTATCACCAAAAAAAAACTGCTAATAAAACTGCATTTTACTCATTAGTACATTTATTATATTCGTGTAATCTTAAGAATAAAGGATGACATTATGACTCTGAGAAAGACTTTTTGCTTCATTCTTGAGAAAAATCGAATTTGATGATCGATTCCTTTAGGAATATATCCTTTAAATTATTGAAATTACTCAAAAATAGTGACTTAGTATCGTTAATTTTTTATCGAATGAGTGTGCAAAAGTGTAACAAAAATGTCCATATTCGTAGATAAATGTCCGTATTTGTCCAAAAGTGTAACAAAAATGTACAAATGTGTTCGGGCGAATGCTCCGAACAGCAAGAAATCTACTTTCTAAGGGTATTTTTTTTGCTGAGTGTAATAAAGGAAGCATCGGAACACAATAATCGTGTTGAAAGAAACGCGGTTTTGAGTTTATAAACCGCACTATTTTTATAAAGTGGGAGGGGTATTTATCCATCTATTGAGTGTGCAAAATTACTTCTCTAAAAATGTATAAATAGTCGAACCTTAAAAAAGGATACTTGAATTATTGAGAAATGAGGTATTTTTTGTTTTGAATAGCAAAAAAGAATTCGCACAAGAAAGAAAAGAATGTTTTCCATCTATTCATC
>JALHLL010000014.1:14001-28068 GCA_022844575.1 bacterium | reverse complement strand
TGCTTGCTCTTCGGTCATACCGGATATTAGATGTTGTATATACATCGCTTCTTCGCCTTCAAGCTGAGGCATTAACGTAAGAACATTAGGCATAGTTTTTTCCCCTTTGAAAAAAATGAATATTCCACCGATTCAATTCAGATTCCGTACTACTGTAAATATGATGATGGTAATTCCGAGTGCAATATACAGCCACAATGGCATTCGTATAGTCGGTAACTGTTTGCCAAACCATTCACGAAGTATGAATCCGAATACTAAATACGATACTACAGGTACAGTTACGAAAATAATGGGGTTAAAGTTCCACGCGGCTTCAAAATTTCCATGTAAAATCTGATGACTTGCCCTTGTTATGCCGCATCCCGCACATTTCCAGCCCGTAATTTTGTTGAATATGCACGGAACAAGCGGTGTTTCCGAAGGATTAACAAAATAAAGGACAGGCAACCCTACTATAAAAAGCAGTATTATGAATACATTATACTTCCGTTTTGCTTTCATCGTACCATCTGTATTTAGTATTTCCCTGTCATTTGCTCAATCTGATGAATAAAGTTTTCAACGGTGCTCTTATTAACCGTTTTCGAGTTTAAGCTATCGCTAAAGTGCTTCATCGCCGATTCATATCTGCCACTTATCGCCTCAATCGAACCGATTAAGTAATGACGAAAACCTTCATTATCATCACTTAAGCATTCAGTACTTAGGTAAGTATTTGCTTTCTCATACTCCGATTCGGAAATCGCGATTTGAGCTAAACGCAAGCGTACATTCTCCTGCTGATCATTACTTAGCTTATCATTGGCATACACATTCTCAAAATACTCTCGCGCAGCTTTATAGTCTCCCTGTGCAAAGAGTGTATTGCCGTTATGATAAAGTAAAAACGGATCGTCGGGGCTTCGCAACAATTCCTTCTCCAAAATTCTTCTGTTACGCGATTCCTTCTCTTGATTCTTACCCGAATATCCCGAATGAATAATTTTCAGATCGGAATCCGTAATCTCATATCCGGCAATTAGTATTGACGGAGCTATTTGTTCATGAATGGCTCCTTCATATGCGAATGAAGAATTTCTACGATATAACCGTGTATATATATGACTACTTGATGTTTCTTTATCTTCCAGTTCATTGTGAATACGGATACGAACCCCTCCGACGGAATCTTGCTTATGAATGGAGTTGATAAACGCAAGCCATTCAGTCGGGTTACAAATCGTTTCATCCGCATCAAGCTGAAGTACCCAATCAGTACGCATAAACGCAAGGGCATGATTACGGGCATATGAAAAGTCGTCCTTCCATACAAGAAAATGCATTTCTGCCCCGAATCGCGTGCATAATGATGGTGTATTATCTTCCGAACCGGTATCTACAATAACGATTTGTTTCATTATCTCCGCACAAGATGACAAAGCATATTGAACCGTTGTACACGCATTACGTACAATCATTGATAAGCCTATAGTACATTCCTGAGAGCGAAGCATATACCTAATGAATCCATTTTTAGTTCTTTAGCAAAAACATGAGTGAAGGAACGGATGAACACATAGATTGAAACCCATCTATCAAACGAAAACACTATACTTATCCGTCAACATCATGTTTTTACGACGAAAATCGTGAATTTTTAACAATGTAAAGTTAAATCCATGAGTGAACTTGATAATAAAAACAAAAACCGACGTAATGTCGGCGATAAAATGAAAGATTTATATAATACGTATTTGCGGAACGAAGAAATGGCTGATTCAACGACCGAACAAGTAAAACATGAGGCACAATCGAAAAACGAAACTGTTTTGGAAAACAATATCGGAACATATACAGCTGAAGCCAATGATGATACTCTGACGAAAATAACCAGAGAAAGAGATGATTTGCGCGATCAGTTAATACGTCAGGTTGCCGAATTGGATAATTTCCGCCGTCGTTCATTAAAGGAAAAAGAAGAGTTAAGAGAATATGCAAATCAGCATTTATTATTAAAAATGTTGCCTGTTCTCGATGATTTGCATGCCGCTTTAGATGCTGCTAACAAAGGTACCGGCGATCCTGCGGCTTTTCAGAAAGGCGTTGAAATGATTTATCATAAAGCCATAAAAATCTTCGAAGATGCGGGAGTTCGAGTTATTGAAGATGCAATAGGGCAACCGTTTAATGTAGAAGTCCATGAAGCATTGGCGCAGTTACCCTCCGATTTACCCGAAGGTCATGTATCGCAATTAGTTCAGCGCGGTTTTTATTTACGTGAAAAAGTATTGCGTCATGCCAAAGTAATAACCTCCGCCGGATCACAATAATAAACTGCTTTCACCCAATCATTACTCACGAACATCAAATCGTCATCATGGAAAAAAGAGATTATTACGAAGTTTTATCCGTAGCGAAAACTGCCGGAAATGATGAAATCAAATCGGCATATAGAAAATTAGCATTACAATATCACCCTGACAGAAATCAGGGCAATCCCGAAGCGGAAGATAAATTTAAAGAAGCGACGGAAGCATACGAAGTTTTAAGCGATGCCGATAAACGTGCACGTTATGACAATTATGGACATCAGGGATTGCGTGGCGGACAGGATTTTCATCAATACCAGAATGTACAAGATATCTTCAGTCAGTTTGGGGATTTCTTCGGTGGCTCGTCGATATTCGATCAGTTTTTCGGCGGAGGCGGTGGTCGTGCAAGGCAACGTTCAATGGGTGAACCCGGTAGCGATATTAAATTAAAAATGCCTCTCACATTAGAGGAAATTGCTACAGGTACGGATAAACGCATCAAACTTAAAAAGTGGGTTGTATGCGATACTTGTACAGGAACAGGCGCTAAAACAGGTTCGGGGTATTCAAACTGTACGTCATGCGGAGGATCGGGCGAGGTGCGCCAGGTATCGCGTTCCGTTTTCGGGCAATTTGTCAATATTGCACCATGTGCAAATTGCGGTGGTACGGGAAAAGTAATAAAGGAACAATGCGGCACATGTAGCGGCGAAGGTAGAGTAAAGGATGAAGTGACAATTACCGTATCGATACCGGCAGGTGTAAGTTCCGGTAATTATATACCCTTGCAAGGCATGGGAAATGCCGGAAGACGCGGCGGTCCTCCAGGAGATGTTATTGTTGTTATGGAAGAACAAGGACATGAACACTTTACACGGCAAAATGATGACATTCTCTATAATCTTGCCGTAAGTTTTCCTGAGGCAGCTTTAGGAACCGATATTGAAGTACCGACTCTCACGGGTACAACACATGTAAAAATAGAAGCAGGGACTCAACCGGGTACAATAATAAGAGTGCGTGATAAGGGTATTAAGCATTTGAATGCACATGGTAAAGGTGATTTGTTGGTAAACGTAACAGTCTATGTGCCAACCACACTCTCAATAAAAGAGAAAACCGTCATAAAAGAACTTACGAATATTGAGAGTATTCAACCAAAACGTACTCTTAAAGGCGGATCGGAAGAAAAACCCAGAGATTTTTTCGATAGAGTAAAAGAAGCATTTTCATAATCATTTGTATGTGATATATGAATTGCTTTGCCTCAATGTCCAAACCCCGTGTAGGTATCTTTGGCGGAAGCGTATGGAATAGACCACGTTGGACTGCCGCAGAACGTTCCGTTGAGGACGCGAATACGGCAAATGGTGTTGATGCACTTGCATTTGCTTTTGATGCCGAATTTATTGACTATCCCGAAGTACAAGTATCGGATTTATCACGTTTCGATATTGTCTTCGGGAATGCGAATCGCATACCTCGTTCTTATCTTTCTAAACAACGCCGTTTGCTTGATAACCGCCCTTCTTCTCTTGTATGGATATCCATAGTAGAAGGTGATGCCAATGAATATCTTGAACCGGATACGGAGTATCGTGATATACTTGATGCAGCTGACATTGTGAATGTAATCAATGAACACAGTGCACCTTTTTTTCGCCGCTTAACTCAAACACCTATCACTACAATCGGCTTACCATACCCTATAGACGGAGTTTCCGCATATGCGACACCGTATGATAAAAGGCGTAAGGAAATTTGTATATGTCCGATTCTTCTCCGAAGAATGAACGATGTGCTTGCGGCAAAGGAAATCGGTTTGCCATATTATGGTTTTTCCCAAGTAATGCTACGCCGACTAAATAGAACTTTCTCCAACTGGCGCAAGTTCGGCTCCGTCCTCGATAAAGATATCACAAAAAAGAAAACACATCTCGCCTATAATGACCCGAACTTGACCGTATATTTGGAAAAATCCATAAGTGAGTACTTTAGATTTAACGGGGGTGCTTCCTTGTGGATGAATTTGGATAATCGTTATACATGGGCGCGTTTTGTTTTAGATGCCGCAGCATTAAAAATGCCTATCATTACTACGGAATCAACGGTTCATGGCAGTACACTTTTTCCTGACACGACTATACGCAACCATTTTGATTTGGATAATGCTGTTCGGTTAGGAAAACAACTTATTGAAGATTCCCAATTTTATCATTCCGTAGCGGAAAATGCTTTTGAATCATTACAAACTTTTTCTTATGATAATACACGCAAGAAATTTCTTGATTTAATTGCAAGTTTACAATTATGACACCTCTTGTAAGTATTATTATACCGGTTTATAACCGTGCCGATCTGTTGGATATAACGTTGGAAAGTGTAAGCAAACAGACAATGAGGAATTATGAGGTAATTGTATGTGATGACGGTTCCGATGATGACATTGAAAGTATCGTAAAAAAATATGATAAACGTTTCAGAGTATTAAAACTGAAGCATTCGGGTTTACCTGCTATTGCACGCAATGCGGGTATAATTTCGGCAAAAGGACAGTTTATTGCATTTCTCGACTCGGACGATATTTGGCTGCCGGAAAAATTGGAAACACAATTGCTTTTTGTAAAAGAATACCCTCATTTAGGACTGATTGCAACAAATGCCTACAAAATGGTAGATGAAAAGGATGAACCGGATTTATTTTTTGAAGGAATGCAAACTTATCAAGGGAATATAATATCCAATTTATTATCGGACAATATAGTTGTGTCTTCATCCGTACTTATTAAAGCCCACCTGATAAAAAAAACAGGTCTCTTTTGTGAAGAAAGAGAAGTACGCGCTATTGAAGATTATGATTTATGGTTGAGATTTGCAATGATAACCGAATGCGGTTTAATATCCGACCCTTTATTACGGTATAGAGATAATCGCATTGACAATATACGTTCGCAGCAGAGTAAAGTTCATAGGGCTGAGGGGCATATTCATATACTTAGAAGACTGAATAAATTTGCGAAGAAAAACTCAATATCCATACCGCACAAAATCTATCTGAAAGCGCGAAGAAATCGCAAGAAAGACCTTGTAAAAGCACTTTCGTGGAAAAATATTATAAAACATATTACGGTGCGTATATCCATTATCACCGATTCGATACTCATTAGGAGATATAATTAATGAACCATCAACACCTTGAGTATAAGAAGTTGCATTTGGGATGCGGTGAAAAATATATGGAAGGGTACTGTAATATTGATTATCCTCCCTCTGAGCAAACCGTGCAAACAAATCCCGTTGCCGATATTCATGCAGACATCACTACTTTACAATATGCCCATAACAGTATAGACGAAGTTCGTTTGCATCATGTATTTGAGCATTTTAATAGAGTACAAGCAATTAAATTACTTATTGAATGGCATCAATGGCTTCGTATTGGCGGCACATTAATTATTGAAACGCCGGACTTCCGTAAATGTGCTAAAGTTGCATTATTTCATCCTTCTATGGAAAAGCGTTTTGTAGCCATGAGACATATTTTCGGCTCTCATGAAGCCCAATGGGCCGCACATTGGGACGGGTGGTATAAGGCTAAATACACGCAACATTTAACGGTTTTGGGATATTCAGACTTGAAATTTGAATATTCGCAATGGCAAGGCACACATAATATTACTGTCTTTGCCAAAAAACAAAAGAATGAATCTACTAAGGAGCAATATCGTTCAGCCGAAAAGTTATTGGAGTTAAGTTGCCTGAAAGGCGAGACACGCATGCTTGAACAATGGAAAACAATGCTTTATAAGGATAACGGCATACGATGAATATACTTCATACCGTGGAATTATATAGTCCGATTCAAGGGGGGGCACAGGAGGTTGTTAAACAAATTTCCGAACGTCTTGTTTGTAAGTGTCATAATGTTACCATTGCAACAACATATTGTAAGGATAGAAATTTTAAAGACCTACATGGTGTACACATAGAAGAGTTTGATGTTTCCGGTAATAGTATTCGTGGAATTAAGGAAGGAAAGAAAGGAGAGGTTGATCGCTATATTGAGTTTGTGAAAAACGGACATTTTGATATAATGATGAATTATGCGGCGCAACAATGGACTGCCGACTGTATTATGCCTCACATAGAATATGTAAACTTCCCCGCAATATTTGCACCTTGCGGATTTTCGGGCTTATACAATCGCAATTATGATGATTATTTTTCGCAAATACCGAATTATTTGCGAAACTATGCAGCGCATATTCTTCACTCTTCCGTTTATAGGGATGCGCAGTTTTATAGAGATAATGATATTCCGTTTCATGTTATTACAAATGCAGCATCCGAAACTGAGTTTAATTCTCCGACTCAAATAAACTTCAGAAAAAAGTACGGAATTGCGGAAAATGTACCTTTACTTTTAACTGTTGGCAGCCATACCGGTTATAAGGGGCACCGTTTGGTTATAGAGGCATTCAGAGAAGCGAATATAGGAAAATCGGTTTTGGTTATTATTGGCAATACAGTAAGCAACGATAACTGTCTTATGGATTGCAAACGGCGAGCATGGCGTTCTTATTTATACTCCATGGGTAAAAAGAAAGTTTTAGTTCTTGATATACCACGTGATGAGGTTATTGCCGCGTACCAAGCGGCGGATGTTTTTGTATTCGGTTCGAATATAGAATGTTCACCATTAGTACTTTTCGAGGCAATGGCTTCGGCAACCCCGTTTATCGCATCGAATGCCGGAAATTCGGAAGAAATTGCACAGTGGAGCGAGGCGGGATTTATTGTGCAATCGGAAGTGAACGAAAATGGCTATGTATATGCTTCCAGAACAGAGTTTGCGCAAAAGATAGAAAATGTTTTGGCGGATAAAAATACATTGGAAAAAATGAAACAAAAGGGAAAAGAGAATTGGAAAAAAAGATTCACATGGGATTTCATTTCAACTGAGTATGAAAAACTGTATTCCGAAGTAATTACAAATCACAAACAATAATTTCCTCACTGTCGTTCCGATTAAACAATGCGAATACTTTATGTAGGTATGAAATACGATTATGGCAAGCCGGAACAGGGGTATAGTTTCGAACATTGGAATTTTTTTGATTTTTTGTACAAAGCAGGTTTTGAAATAATCTATTTTGACTTTGTATCGTTAATGCAAAAACACGGCGAGGAGAAAATGAACTCCATGCTTATAGATACGGCAAGGAATGAAAAACCTGACATTCTATTTTCGATACTATTTCAACATGAAATAAAACCCGAAACCATAAAAAAAATAACAGACTCCGGTATTGTAACCATTAATTGGTTTTGTGATGACCATTGGCGATTTGATAATTTTTCCCAACATTATGCACATGCCTTCAGTTATGTAACAACAACATCTTCTGAAGCAGTTAGAAAATATCACGCCATACGATATAAAAATATTATTAAAACGCAATGGGCATGTAATCATTTTCTGTACAAACCCGATTCCGACAAAGAAAAAAAATATGATATTTCTTTTGTCGGTCAGCCCCATGGCAGCAGACGTGATATTATTCGGTCATTAGAACTATCCGGAATAAAAGTACATACTTTTGGTACGGGTTGGAGTGATGGTTCCAGAGTTACGCAAGAAAAGATGATTGAAACTTTTACAACAAGTAAAATAAATCTTAATCTTTCAAATGCTTCTATAAGTAAAAGAAGTTTTTCCGGCAGACTGAAAAAAAACAGCAGACAATTTCTTCCTTTTACTCTATGGCGACATTTGATTGATGTGCATGAGGAAGGGCAACAAATAAAAGGAAGAAACTTTGAAGTACCCGGTTGTGGTGGCTTTATGCTTACAGGCGATGCCGATAATTTATCAGAGTATTATGCTAAAGATAATGAAATCGTGACATTTGCTTCAATGAAGGATTTAAAGAAGAAAATACGCTACTTTCTCCGCAATGAGAAAGAAAGAACAGAGATAGCTGAAAACGGCTATCGTAAGACACTCAATAATCATACCTATGCACACCGTTTTGCCGATATTTTCCGAGTTCTCGGTTTTAAAAAATACGAAGCGGCAGAAAGTATGATACAGGAACAATCGTCCGCACCACTTCGAGAAATCGTATGAATTCGTGTTTAATAAGTGTTGTTATGCCTGTGTATATAACAGATACGACAACGCATTATAAAGAAGCATTAAAACATTTAGAGAAGGCAATAGAAAGTATCCTTTCTCAAACCTATTTAAATTTCGAATTCATTATCGTTAATGACGGCTCTTCTATCGAAGTTACGGAAGTGTTGAAAAAATATGAAGTCGGCGACAATCGAATTACAGTAATTCATCAAGAAAATAGAGGACTGATTTATTCTCTTAATATCGGTATCGAAAAAGCACAAGGCGAATACATTGCCAGAATGGATGCCGATGATATTTCATTACCCAACCGATTTGCTTTACAACTTGATTTTCTGAAAAAAAATCCTTCCGTTATTCTACTCGGTGGTGCTATGGATATCATCAATCAAAGTGACGAGAAAGTTTCGGAGCAAATCTATCCGACCTCGAATGATGATTTGCAAAAATTACTACCGAAATCAAATTACTTCGCACATCCATCGGTAATGTTCCACCGTGATACATTTATTAAAATCGGTGGTTATCGTAATGTGTGTATTCATGCAGAAGATTATGACTTATGGCTTCGACTTTCTGAAAAGGGACAAATTTCCAACTTACCGGAAACTATTCTTCGCTACAGAGTACATTCTAATAATACATCGTGGAAAAAATGCCCTGAGCAAGTTATTGCCGTATTCATTGCAAGAAAATCGGCGGAAATGCGAAGGAATAATATTCAATATAATTTACCGAATGAGGGCGTATTCGATGGGAGACAATGGCTTAGGGAACAAGGCATTTCGGATTTGGAATGTGAAGTAGCTATCGCTCATCACTATAATCACTGGGCATTACTTATGAAGCAAACAGGACAATACGATATCGCTCTCGAGATTCTTGGTATCGGCTATAATAGATCGTGCAGCATGAAACTTCCTAAGAACATTTCCGCCAAGTTATTAAGAACACGTACCCTTATTTTTCTGAGTAAAAAAAGTTATTATTCTGCTTTTTCTTCTTTTTGCAATATGATAATAACAAGGTATTCATGAACTCCGATTTTCTTATCAGTATTATAATTCCCTCTTATAATTCCGAACAATATATCGCGGATACTTTACAGTGTGTTACTGAACAAACATGGCAGAATTGGGAATGTATTATTGTTGATGATGGCTCGACAGATGATTCAGCAGATATTATTTTATCATTTATTAGTAAAGACAAACGATTTAATCTGATACAACAAACGAAAAAAGGTGCTCCTGCTGCACGGAACACGGGAATAAAAAATGCACGCGGTAATTTTATAATGTTTCTGGATTCTGACGATCTTATTGCACGTACTAAGTTGTCGTCACAACTCGAAGTTTTTAAGACTAATGATGAGGTTGGAATTGTTTTTTGCGACGGTTATTGTTTTATTGAGCATAATAATCGTTATGATTTATCCGACTTACCTGTACCGACTCAGAAAGATTTCGGTTTTATACCGTATAAACAAATGTACAGAAAACTTTTTTTTGCAAACCGCTTAACAATTCATGCTGCTTTAATTAAAAAAGAATTATTGACGCAATTCGGTAACTTCAGAGAAGACTTGCTCTATCATGAAGACCATGAACTATGGATACGAATGGCAAGAAATGCTGTGAATTTTTATTCATTGCCAACAAGACATGTATTCTATAGAAAGAACGCCGTTTCCATGTCAAGCAATAAGGTAAATATGAAAATAGGCGAACAAAGAACTCTTGCTCTGCACAAGGATTTATCACTAATAAGCAGAAGAGCAATAAGAGCGAAGGAGCAGGACTTATACAAGTGGCTTATACGCGATTTACTAAGGGCAAAACGGAACAATGAAGCAAAACCGTACTTGAAGTATTATATCAGGGAGTGTACACAGGGCAAATGCCCGTATCTTCTACGGGCTATTACACTTTGGATTCGTGTGTATATCACAAAAAGATAATTATTCATCACGTCGTCGATTTTTCTTTCTGAAGATGAAAGAAACCGGAACACCTTCAAGTTCTACATGCTTACGCAAACTACGTTCTAAAAATCGTTTATATGAATCAGGAATATCTTCGGGGTGATTGCTGAAAAATGCAAAAACCGGAGGAGCTGTATTCGTTTGTGTAATATAGTTTATCCTTAAACTATTGCCCTTTATTGCCGGTGGGGGTGTTCTGTCAATATCTTCCAATAAAGCATCATTCAAAAATGCTGTTGTGCTACGGTGCAAACGACGTACTTGTATTTCTTTAGCCAATTCTATAATTTTCGTAACACGCTGTTTCGTTCGTGCGGAAATATACATAACGGGCGCATAATCATAGGTGCGTAGTTCCTCATGTACCTGTTTTGTAAAATTTGCAGCCGTGTTTGTTTCCTTTTCTACCAAATCCCATTTGTTAACCGCTATAATTATTCCTTTACGAGCATCAATTACATCGCCGATTATTCTTTTATCCTGTAATTCCAAACCCCTTGTTGCATCAAGTACCACAACGGCTACATCACAACGCTCAATGGCTCTTCCTGTGCGCATTGTGCTGTACATTTCCAAGTTTTCCTCTATCTTACTTTTTTTGCGTAGCCCCGCCGTATCAATCAATAGGATTTCTTCGCCATAATATTTTAATATACTATCAACGGCATCACGTGTCGTGCCTGCAATTTCAGTCACTATCGATCTTTCCTTACCTAATAAAGCATTTGTTATCGACGATTTCCCGACATTAGGTCTTCCTACCAAAGCTATTTTTAAGCGAGAATCTTCAGGTTCATCATAATTTTTTGCAAAATCTTTTGTTACTTCATCTAAAAAATCGCCCGTACTTCTTCCGTTCAATCCCGATATGGAAAACGGTTCACCCAAACCGAGTTGATAGAATTCATGTGCTGCCAAATCAAGCGCAGGGTTATCACATTTATTGATAGCTAGTGTTATACGCTTTTTTGCTTTTCTCAAGATAGAGGCAATATCTCTATCGGTAGCCGTTACGCCGTCCTTAGCATCACAAACAAACACGATCGAATCCGCTTCCTCAATCGCTATTTGTGCTTGTTCGCGTATCGCTTTCTCTATCGTGTCCTCCGAGTTAGGTACAATCCCACCTGTATCTATAATAGTAAAGCGTGTACCGTTCCATTCTGCTTCGGAATAAATTCTATCGCGCGTAACACCCGGTGTGTCTTCGACTATAGCTTCACGACGTTGAATAATACGGTTAAATAATGTTGATTTCCCGACATTAGGGCGACCAACAACTGCAACTAGATACATAGGTTTTCTTTTTTTGTGGTGAATTATTTTTTCAAACGACGATAACGTTCGCGGTATTTATCGGCAAGTCGCGTATGCCTGTTTTCCAATGATATTTTTTTTCCCTGAAGAAACGCAAAGGTAACATTATTTGTAAGCGCATCAATTGCATTTCCTGTGGAGACGAATAGTGACGCATCTTTACCTACTTCTATTGAGCCGAGAGCTTTATCCACACCGAGTATTTTTGCAGGATAGAGTGTAAGTCCTTTTAGAGCGTCTTCTTCCGATAGACCGAATGCAACTGCGGTACCTGCCTGAAATGCTACATTTCTCTGTTGCCACGATCCATTATCTGAAAAAGCAAAAACTACGTTTTTATCCGCAAGTTTTTTCGGTAATAGGAATTGTTCATCATAGCCGTCTTCATCACGGGCAGGTAAACTATGTGTTCTCGGTATAATCACGGAAATGCCTGCATCACGCAATTCATCAGCACAGCGCCACGCATCAAAAGCACCGACAATAACAGTTTTAAGAGAAAACTTTTTCGTGAATTTTATTACTTCCAGAATCTGACGGTATTCACCTGCATCTATAAATACATTCATTCCGTTTTCAAAAATCGGTCGCATTGCTTCCATACGAATATCTTTTTCCTTAACTGCTCCATTCTGTGCCATTAAGGAATACATTTTTGCTTCTTCAAACAAAGTGTATAGCTTATCGAGGTTTTCTTGATTCTCTTTTCTCTGTGCTTCAGCCGGTTTATTCATCCACCAAGCATTTGTTATACCTATGTTCGGAAAATTCACACAAATGCCTGAACGAGGCAATAGTGCCATATCCTCTTTATTCCATCCATCCAACATCATAAGTGAAGCCGTACCGCTTACTATGCCGCCTTGCGGGGCAATATTGGCAAACAGCACACCATTCGATCTGATTGTCGGAATGATTTCACTTTCAGGATTAAAAGCCGTATATGCTTTTGCATTCGGATTGATTGAACCCGCCTCCGCTTGATCTCGTGTAGCACGAACAAGGTCTATTTCAACAAGCCCTGTGGTCGCATACGGCGCAAAAAAGCCCGGATATATATTCTGCCCTTTACAGTCTATCGTTTCGGCATTCGTCGGTATCGAAACTTGTTTGCCTACGGCAGTAATCTTTCCCTTCTCGAATACTACCGTTCCATTCTCTATTATCCCGTTTGTTATGGTATATATTCTCGCATTTGTTAATGCAATCGGCTTTGTTTGCGCCATAGCCGGGATTTCATTGTGCGCTTTGACATCAATAAAAACTGCAAGAGCAAGAATAAACACGTATAGAAAAATTTTCAGTTTCATTGTACTAACTCCTTTTCCATATTTTAGATATAAATGTATGGTTGTGATTAAAAAGTGAGATGCCCCTTGACGTCACCACTCGTCAAGGGGCACTCCCCTTCTCACCTTTTCACCACCACAACGAAAGTAGCTTCAAAGTGAACATAAGTTTTTATACATCAAATTCATCTGGTTCAAAAATAAAACAAGTGACTATACCATGCAATAGTTTTGTGAAAATTTTTTCAAAAAATATTTCCGCTTACTACACTTGTTTATAGGTTGTTGATTGCGATTCGCTTATGAAAACATAACTGAGATATTGAAAAACACCACTACGGTATATATACAACTTAACTATTGTTACATACGATTTGGTTCACATTGAATAAATTATTAAATTGCAGACAAAATAGTCCGAAATCACAAATAAAACGAATATGGTACTCTCAAAAGCATGCACATACGGAATACAAGCGGCCATTTACGTGGCTTCGCGTAATGAGGATGCGTATGTTTCCATACAGTCAGTTGCCGAAAAGTTGAACATTTCGTTCCACTTTCTTACAAAAGTATTGCAACAACTTACTCAAGCAGGACTTATGGTATCATATCGCGTACCGAACGGAGGTATATCACTCGGAAAACCGGCTTCGCAAATAACACTCTATAGTGTTATTGCAGCCATAGATGGAACTGATATTTTTACCGAATGTATGTTAGGTTTACCAGGGTGCGGGACAGCTACCCCATGTCCGGCGCATGATCATTGGACGGAAATGCGTTCCAAATTATTTAGTCTATGTCATAAAACTACCTTGGCTGAATTGGCTGAAAAAGCAAATCAATTGAACTTGCGTCTTGCGAATCTGCCATTGGTTTAAAAAAATTTGCCGTTATTTCAGATAAAATAGGACGAAATCCTAATTATGAAAAATATTCTTAATACACAAAAAACGCTATGTACTCATTGTGGCGAAGAATGCCATAACGAGATTATGCTCGATGATAAAACGTTTTGTTGTGAAGGGTGTAAAACAGTCT
>JALHLL010000014.1:0-13991 GCA_022844575.1 bacterium | reverse complement strand
ATTCTAAATGAAAACGGCTTATGTGACTATTATCGCTATGACACTGATGCCATAAATTCTTTAAAGAATATACCTGCGTACCGAAAGGAACGTTTTTCCTACTTAGATGATGCGGAAGTTCAGGAGCGACTTTTGGACTTTCAGTCGGATACTATGAATAGGGTACGCTTCCATATTCCTCAAATCCATTGTTCTTCATGTTTATGGCTACTGGAAAAACTCAATAGGATAGACGGCGGAGTTATACGTTCCGTCGTTGATTTTACTCGAAAAGAGGTCTCAGTAGAATATTCACCCTCCGATACATCCATAAGGGCTATAGTAGAATTACTTACCCTTATCGGTTACGAGCCCTCTATTACGGTTGATAATAATATCAAACCTATCAATTATGCAAAAAGATCTTTGTATCTGAAATTGGGACTTGCAGGATTTGCAACGGGTAATATCATGCTTTTCAGCATGCCGGAATATTTCGATACGACATCTCTTATTTCTCCTCAATACTCCTTGATTTTCCGAATACTTAATATCGCACTTGCTACACCTGTGCTTTTGTATTCGGCAAGCGATTATTGGAAAAATGCTTATAGGGCTATCATAAATAAATCCATGAGTCTCGATGTTCCGCTTGCACTCGGTATTATTACTTTATATCTCAGAAGTTTGGCGGATATTATTACAAATCAAAGTCCGGGTTTTATGGATTCTTTCTCCGGTTTGGTTTTCCTACTCCTTATCGGAAAATTAGTACAACAACGCACATTCGATGCTCTTTCTTTTGAACGTAATTATACTTCATATTTACCCTTATCGGTTCAAACCATACAGAACGGAACGGAACAATCACGCTCCGTAACATCACTAAGTACGGGTGATATTATACATATTCGGAATAAAGAAATTGTACCAGCCGATAGTATTTTATTGAGCCCGCACGGACACGTGGATTATAGTTTTGTTACAGGTGAAACAGCTCCTGTGGAAATTGTAAAAAATGCAAAAATTTATGCGGGCGGAAGGATAATAGGTAATTCCGTTCAACTGATGGTACAAAAAGAAGTTTCGCGCAGTTATTTAACCCAATTATGGAATAATGAAATATTTCATAAGAAAAAGTACCGTGCATTTCAGAATATTTCTTCACATTTCGGCACTTGGTTTACTTTCACCGTTATTATTATTGCAACGGTTGCGGCAATTTATAGATTGCCGGATTATCAGGTTGCTTCTTCCGTTTTTACGGCTGTTCTTATTATTGCTTGTCCATGTGCTTTAACTCTTGCGGCACCATTTGCATTAAATACTGCATTGCGAATGATGTCACGGGCATCATTATTCTTAAAAAATACGGACATTGTACTTGATATGGCGGAAACTGATTCGATTGTATTCGATAAAACAGGTACATTAACATCTACGCATAATGCCGATGTAAAGTTTTATGAAGGAAATTTAAACAGTAATGAAGAAAAGCTGATTTATGCTATGGCAAAACGTTCTTCGCATCCTTTAGCGCAAGCCATTGCCCAAACCATTGCCCAAACTTTATCGGTAAAGGAGAATATAAGACCAGATGATTTTCAAGAAATTATCGGAGAAGGAATATATGCTCGGTTTAGCGATACTATTATTCGTTTCGGCACACACGATTTCGTTCAGAACACATCAACGCATACAAGTACAATACAAAATGAAGTAAACCAGAGCATTGTTCACATTTCCGTAAACGGTGAATATAGAGGTTTTTTTGCTATTCGTAATTCATTTAGAAGCGGTATAGAAAAAACCTTACAATTTTTAGATAATAAATTCAATATTCATATTCTTTCAGGCGATTCTCCAAAGGATGGTATTTACTTACAACATTATTTACCGAATTCTCCGATGAAGTTCCGCCAGACGCCGGAAGAAAAAATGAATTATATTCAAGAACTTTCGCAGAAACATAATGTAATGATGATTGGCGATGGACTAAATGATGCCGCTGCCTTAAAAGCAAGTGCCGTAGGCATAGCCGTCACAGAAAATACGGCAGCATTTACACCTGCCTGCGATGCGATTCTTTCTGCTAACCGTATAGATACATTACCTGCTTTCATTGAATATGCGCGTTTTACAAAAAAGACTATAGTTATCGCTTTTATTATATCTGTCTTTTATAATATACTCGGCCTATGGCTTGCTGTAACGGCGCAATTAACACCTTTAGTTACGGCAATCCTTATGCCTATCAGTTCATTATCCATAGTTGTTTTTGTTGTATGGACATTAACATACAACGCAAAAAAAAGGGGGTTCAGATGAACGTAATTTTTATGCTTATTTTTTTCAGCATACTCGTAGCGGGCGGTTTTTTAATTGCGTTTTTTATATCGGTAAAAAGTGGTCAGTATGAGGATTTGAATACGCCCTCAATGCGTGTTTACCTTGATGACGAGCCGAACAATACGAAATAGAGCATTCGGGGAATTCATAGAATTTAATAATAAAGTATAATTGTTTATTTATTGTGGAGGATTTCCATGGCAAACAGTCATCTCGAACGTTTTGAATATGATAATTCAATCGTTCGAAATTTCTCGGTGGCAACCGTAATCTGGGGAATAGTCGGCTTTCTGGTCGGAATTATTATTGCCCTTAAGCTTGTTTATCCAAGTTTCTTGGGATTTATTCCCGAATTGTCATACGGACGGCTTCGTCCGCTACACACCAATGCGGTGATTTTTGCATTTGCAGGCAATGTAATGTTTGCAGGTATTTATTATTCATTGCAACGCCTGTGCAAAGCACGTATGTTTAGCGATGTATTGAGTAAAATACATTTTTGGGGCTGGCAAACAATTATTGTTTCCGCAGCTCTTACGCTACCGTTCGGTTTTACGACAAGTAAGGAATATGCCGAATTGGAATGGCCGATAGATATAGCTATTGCGCTTATTTGGGTGGCTTTTGGCGTAAATATGTTAGGTACTATATGGAAACGTCGCGAAAAACATATGTATGTTGCCATCTGGTTTTATATAGCAACATTTTTGACTGTTGCTTTATTACATATCGTCAATTCATTTGAACTTCCCGTTTCTTTCTTAAAAAGTTATTCGTTTTATGCCGGTGTTCAGGATGCGCTTGTACAATGGTGGTACGGACATAATGCAGTTGCCTTTTTCTTAACAACACCTTTTTTAGGGTTGATGTATTATTTCATTCCTAAAATTGCCGAAAGACCTGTCTATTCTTATAAATTATCCATCATCCATTTTTGGGCACTTATATTCCTTTATATATGGGCGGGTCCTCACCATTTATTATACACCGCATTACCTGACTGGGCACAATCGCTCGGTACTGTTTTTTCCGTTATGCTTATTGCTCCTTCTTGGGGTGGTATGATTAACGGTTTACTTACTCTCCGTGGTGCATGGGATAAAGTGCGCGAAGAACCGGCACTTAAGTTTTTGGTAGTGGCGATTACGGCTTATGGTATGTCCACATTTGAAGGGCCTATGATGTCATTCAAAGAAATCAATGCACTAACACATTATACGGATTATATCATCGGTCACGTTCATCTTGGGGCATTGGCATGGAATGGCGGCGTCGGATTTGCCGTACTATACTTCATGTTTCCTCGTATGTATCGTACGCAATTATTCTCGAAAAAACTTGCCAATACTCATTTTTGGATAGCCACTCTCGGTATTATGTTTTATGCAATACCAATGTATTGGGGCGGCATTATGCAAAGTTTAATGTGGAAAGAATTTACTGCCGACGGCGTTTTACGTTATGCTAATTTCCTTGAAACTGTAACACAATTAATCCCCATGTATGCACTACGTGCTTTTGGCGGTACTTTGTATTTAGTCGGTTCCTTAATCGGTGCATATAATTTATATAAAACAGCAAAAAGCGGTTCATTAGTACGAAATGAAGAAGCATATGCAGCACCGGCGCAGCAAAAAGCCGAACCGACACATGCAGAAGGTTGGCATCGTGTATTGGAAAGAATGCCCTTACGTTTCTCTGTTTGGGTAGTTGTTGCCGTTATTATCGGCGGTGTTGTCGAATTTGTACCGACATGGTTAGTGAAGTCGAATATTCCGAACATCACAGCAGTGAAACCTTATACCCCCCTTGAAATTGAAGGTCGGGATATATACATACGCGAGGGATGTGTCGGCTGCCATTCGCAAATGATTCGACCTTTCCGTTCGGAAACGGAACGTTATGGTGAATATTCAAAAGCCGGTGAGTTTGTATATGATCATCCATTTTTATGGGGATCGAAGCGGACAGGGCCTGATTTGCACCGTATTGGCGGTAAATACCCTGATTCATGGCATTATATGCACATGAAAGATCCGCAATCAACAGCGCCGGGTTCCATTATGCCGGCTTATCCGTGGATGTATGAAAAATCACTTGATTATTCGCATTTGGAAGGTAAAATAATTACGCTTAGAAAATTGGGTGTACCGTACACTGAAGGATTTGAAAAACTTGCGGAAGCAGATGCAAAAGCACAAGCGGAAAAAATCGCACAAAATCTTAATAGCAGCAAATTCGATATAACAGCCGATAAGGAAATAGTTGCTCTTATTGCATATTTACAGCGTTTGGGTACGGATATTAAAGCGAAGCCGACGGCTGAACAATAATTATTAAACGGAGAAAAAAATGAAAAGTAATGTATTACAAGCAATTCTGGGTATAGAAGTATTTCCTGTTATTTCCCTTATAATATTTGTTGCGGTTTTTACCACTATGATTATATGGGTAGTAAAATTGGATAAACAGCGTTCCCAAAAAATGGCGGAACTTCCGTTGAATGACGGCAACCGCGAAGATATTTTCAATAAAAATTTGTAGAATATCAATTAGGAGAAATAAAATGGCACAAACTCGGAAAGACGAGTTACTTGATCATGATGCAGACGGAATTCAGGAATATGATAATAGTCTGCCCAGATGGTGGCTTTATATGTTTTACTTTACCATTGTTCTTTCAGTCGGTTATATGATATATTATCACTTAACAGGCACCGACAGATCAATGATAGCGGAATATAATGCCCAGCTACAGGAAGCGGCTCTATTGAAAAAAGCAAATGCCGGTAATTCCGCTCCGAAAGCGTTACCTACTTCGCCACTAACCGATGCGGCAAGTTTGGCAAAAGGGCAAGAGGTTTTTGAAAGCGTAAACAGCTTATGCTCTACGTGCCACCGCAATGATTTAGGCGGACAAGTAGGTCCTAATTTAACGGATGAATATTGGATTCATGGTTGCGATTTACCGACTATCATGAATAATATAACAACGGGTTTTCCTGAAAAAGGGATGTTACCGTATGGTTCAACCAATAAGTTAACGGATGAACAACTTTTGCAGGTGGCAAGTTACATCCTTTCTAAAAAAGGTAGCAACCCACCCGACCCTAAACCGATAGAAGCGGAACGCGAAGTAAAATGCGGTGATGAAGATGACGAGCATCATGCCGGAGAAGATGATGATGAGGGAAAAGAAGGGCATTAAAAAATATTGAGAAAGATTATTCACCACACTCCGAGAAACGCATCAAAGCCGGAGGGTTTTAAAAACCCTCCGGCGCGGTGCGCCGCCCGCCTCTCTTGTTCAACTAATACAAAATGAAATGGCAATTATAGAATTACCGGATATAGAAGATCATGAATCGTTCAGAAATGAATTAGCAAGCATTTCTCGTGATGGACGCAGGAAATGGGTATATGCCCGTAAATCTTCCGGAAAACTTACCAAATACAGAACCTATGTAAGTAATGTATTATTACTGTTTCTGTTCCTTGCTCCATATATAAAAATTAACGGGCATCAATTTATGCTCTTTAATATTATAGAACGTAAATTCGTGATTTTCGGTATTCCGTTCTGGACACAAGATTTCTATTTGGCATTATTATTCATGTTATTTCTTTTAGTAACATTAGTTGTTTTTACATCTATTTTCGGTCGTATATGGTGCGGATGGTTATGTCCGCAAACTATATTTCTGGAAATGATATTCAGGAAAATAGAATTTGCCATAGAAGGAAATCCTAAACAACAAATTGCTTTGGATAATGGCACATGGACTAAAGAAAAAATAGTAAAGAAAACTTTGAAACATACTGTTTTCTTTGCTATCTCTTTTATTATTGCCAATACATTTTTATCGTACATTATAGGTTCCGATCAATTATGGCAAATCATCCTTGACCCGCCGCAAAAGCATATAGTCGGTTTGGTTTCGATAACGCTTTTCAGTATGGTATTTTATGCCGTATTTGCACGTTTTCGTGAGCAAGCATGTGTTATTGTATGTCCTTATGGTCGTTATCAGTCAGCATTGGTAGATGCCGATACGATAGCCGTTACATATGACTTTAAACGCGGAGAACCCCGCAGAAAATTTACGAAGGAAGATAAAGAGGCGCAAACACGCGGTGAAAACATTTCAGGTCGTGGAGATTGTATTGATTGTCATCAATGCGTAACGGTATGCCCGACCGGTATTGATATACGCAATGGCATACAATTGGAATGTGTAAACTGCACAGCATGTATTGACGCTTGTGATGAAGTGATGACGAAAGTCAAAAAGCCGACCGGACTTATTCGTTATGCTTCCCATTCCTCAATTACCGATGGAAAAAAAGTGCATCTTTCAACGCGCTCAAAAGCATATGGAATAGTGTGGTTTGTACTTGCGGCAGTTTTAGTGACATTGTTTATAAACAGAGAAATGTTACATGTTCTTGTTTTGCGGCAAAAGGGTACTACCTTTAATGCAGTAACTCACAATTCATATGCAAATTTTTTCCAGATTCAACTTATTAATAAATATAATGAATCGAAAAAATTAAATTTTGAAATCGTTTCGCCTAAAAACGGCACATTAAAACCATTATCGGATATTAAGAGTATTAACGGTCAGCAGGAAAAGGAAGGAAGAATGATGGTCATTTTCCCTCAAAGTTCACTTTCCACCACCGGCAGTACGGAAGTGGTTTTTGCAGTATATGAAAACGGGAAGTTTGCACATAATGTAAAAACAACATTTATCTCCCCTCACAAATAAAAATTTAAACTCTTCATTTTCTCGGAGAATAATTATGAAATTGAATTGGAATTGGGGCAAAGGTATGGCTACGGTTTACATTGTTTTTGTTACTGGTACTTTAAGCTTTGTTGTTTATGCCTTAACACAAAAAGTGGAACTTGTCAGTAAGGATTATTATGCTCAAGAAGTTGCTTATCAGAAACGAATTGAACAAATAGAAAGAACAAATGCCCTATCGGAATCCGTTAATATTGACATTGCAAATAATAAAGTAAATATTCTTTTTCCGACGGAAGCAATACCACAAAAAGGGACAATACATTTTTATCACCCTTCTACGTCTTCGCTCGATACCATCATTACGATAAAAGAAAATAATAGCGAAAAGAGTATGATGATTGATATAGCTACATTACCAAAAGGTCATTGGAAAATTGTAACGAAATGGTTCTCCAATAATACCGATTATTATTCTGAATCGGTTGTAACGTTATGATAAACGATTCAGTATTATTGTGGTCTGCCTTGGTTTTGGGCTTTGTCGGAAGCATGCACTGCGTGGGGATGTGTGGTCCTATAGCACTTGCTTTGCCTATAACATCATCAACACGAAGCGGCTTTATAATCAGTCGTTTGCTTTACAATATGGCAAGAGTAATTACCTATTCTCTTCTTGGGCTTGGTATAGGTCTTATCGGCGGCATGATTCGTATAGCCGGACTACAAGAATGGCTTTCTATCATTACCGGCGTAGGAATAATTACTACAACAGTTTTTCCGCGTATTATTTCACATTACTTCCCACACAGTTCCATTATCAGCCGACCGGCTCTCTATCTTAAATCTTTGTTTTCTCAATTTTTGCAATCACGAACATATAGCGCATTATTCATACTCGGTTTGCTTAACGGACTCTTGCCCTGCGGCTTTGTATATGTTGCCCTTGCAGGTGCATTAAATACACAAAACTCTTTTCAAAGTACGGTTTTTATGGCATTATTCGGTTTGGGTACAATACCTGCTATGCTTGCCGTTTCACTTCTTCCGCAGTTTGCAAAACCGAACTTTCGCATGCTCATCAGAAAAATTACACCTGTTATTGCTGTAGTGATGGGTATGGTGTTTATTGTACGCGGATTAGGACTTGATATTCCTTACGTAAGCCCCAAATTACAAGTGGAAAAACCAGCACAATCCGATTGCTGCCGCCCACACACACATTAGAAAAAGTACTTAATCCCTACCGCTCCATAGTATCATTCCGAATAACACATGGTTATACCCCCGTGCTTTTATGATGAGTAATCGTAAATTGCGGTTTAATAAAAAGAATTTGGGGAAATCCGATGCCAACTTCATTATTACGAGAACATATTGACGAATCGGTAGCGATAATACGGAAGCATACACCATTAATACCTGATATCGCCATTGTTATGGGTACGGGATTAGCTCGTCTTGCCGATATTATTGAGGTGGAATGTGTGCTACCATACAAACAAATACCGCATTTTCCTTTGGCTACGGTGGAAACACATAAAGGGAAATTATTACTCGGTACTTTGAACGAAAAAAATGTTGTTGCAATGCAAGGACGCTTTCATTATTATGAGGGCTATACCATGCAACAGATTACCTTCCCCATCCGTGTGATGAAGGCACTCGGAGCAAAAACACTTATTATGTGTAATGCTACCGGCGGTTTGAATCCTCGTTATAAAAAAGGTGATATTATTATTATTGATGATCATATCAATCTACAGGGCGATAATCCTCTTATCGGGCAGAATGATAATACACTCGGGCAACGTTTTCCCGATATGATTGAACCGTACTCCAATTATCTGATAGAATTGGCAGAAAAAACAGCAAGAGAGAAAAATATAGTAATACAAAGAGGTGTATATGTTTCCGTTGCAGGACCTAATTTGGAAACCAAAGCGGAATATCGTTTTCTGAAAACCATAGGTGCAGATGTTGTGGGAATGAGTACCGTACCGGAAACAATTGTAGCGGTGCATAGTGATATGAGAGTACTTGCTTTTTCCATTGTGACGGATGAATGTTTCCCTGATGCACTTAAACCTGTTTCGGTTGAAGATATTATTGCTACGGCAAATAAAGCGGAACCGGCTCTGGCGGATTTAATAATGGGTATTGTCGGGAAATTATAAACTAAGTTATCAGCTACAACACTATGAAACAATATAGTATCTATATTTTACTTATTCTGTGCATCAATTCAATAACAATATTCGCACAGCAATTACCGCCTGATCCATTGGCTTACAATCCGCAACCTTTTGATGTATTGCACTATGATGTAAAAATGGATTTGACCCAAGCTTTACCCTCACGAAATACACACGGTAGATGTGATATTCATATTCGATGGATTGAAAATCCGAATGATAAAGTATTTATATTCCATTTACAGGGATTGACTGTGGACTCCGTGCTGATGGATGATAAAAAAACAAATGCAACCGCACAGGGCAAGCAGGAAGAATCAACATTCCATTATTCAGTACCCGCACCAATAAACAAACTTCAGGGCGATACAGCCGTCGTGATTATGGTCTATAGCGGAACGATGACAGATGAGTTAGGAGCAGGAACTTGGGGGGGCGTTTCTTATGGCGATAGCACCGTATATGCGCTCGGTGTTGGTTTTCAAGCAAACTATGTTTCTACAACACGCCATTGGATGCCCTGTTTCGATCATCCATCGGATAAGGCGACATTCAAGGGTACTATTATAGCACGTAAAGGTATGACCGTTGCTTCAGTCGGCACACTTAGCACAAATCAAACAGATGATTTTACCTTTTTTGAATGGACGCATAATTATCCCTGCGCTACATACTTGCTTACATTTTCTTTAGCACCCTATAAAACACTACGATTTACCGAAAACAATTTACCGCCTATGGTGGTATATGCTCGCGCACGTGATACGGCTGCCACACGTATATCATTCAAATTATTACCCCGAATGGTCAGGTCATTCACCCAGCTTTTCGGCGCATATCCATTCGATAAAGTGGGGTATTGCCTTACTCAAAAGGGAGCTATGGAACATCAGACCATGGTTTCCTACAATACAAGTCTTGCACAAAGTAAAGACACTGTCAACTCGGTTGCTGCCCATGAATTAGCACATCAGTGGTTCGGCGATTGCGTTTCACCTTTGGATTTCAGGCATGCTTGGCTTAATGAATCGTTCGCAACTTTTTGCGAATCTGCATGGAGCGAAGAATTATTCGGTTTTGAAAAAGGTTTTTTAACAAGCCAAAGCACAAAAATCAATCGTTATATCAATACCATCCTAAAAGATGAAAAAGCCCTACCGCTTTATGACTTTTCACGTACAGCACCTTCATCCAATTACCCCGAAACCATCTATCAAAAAGGTGCGGTTGTACTCGGTATGCTAAGACATAAAGTAGGTAACGATAATTTTTACAAAGCTATTCGTGCTTATTTGCAACAATATGCTTATAAAAATGCTACAACCGATTTCCTTAAAAATGTTTTTGAAAAAGAAACAAATATTGATCTTGATACCTTTTTTAAGGAATGGGTACTACAAGCAGGTATTCCCGAGTTACGTTTTACCGTTTTAAAAAGAGAAGGTAATTCGGTACAATTAAGGGTCGAACAAGTACAGCCCGAATCGTATGGCACATATTCGGAAATTCCGGTAGAATTGGGATTTGTAAGACCTGATAATCAGCCGACAGTTTATTCGAAAATTACTGTAAAAACAAAGGATGAAACGTTTACAATAAACAATGTACCGAATGATTATAAATCTATACTTCCAAATCAGGGGCTAACGACACGTTCACTCTTCCGCACTCAAAGCATTACCGACATTACCTCCGTATCGGACTTGAATGCAACACAAGACAATGTAAGTATAAGCCCTGTACCGGCAAACGGTTATATTTCGGTAGTAACACAATTACCGTATAGGAGTATCTCTATTATAGATAATAATGGAAATACCATTACTTTTTCGCAAGAAAGAATAAATGATACTACCATCCGTATTGATACGAACACATGGATTTCGGGTATTTATTTTGTTCGGGTTGAGTTTGAACGCAACTTCATTACATACCCTGTTATCGTAGTAAAAGAATAATATCGGTACAAAAAAAAAATGAGGAAAAAATTATTCCATGTACGTCTGATACACATATGTATCATTTTTTTTATCGTACTTTCAACCGGTATTTCACAACAATTAAAATTGGGAATTGATAATCTTGTTGATACGGACTTTGAAATACTACGAGGGAAAAAAATTGCATTGCTCACAAATTCCGCATGTAGAACAAGCACATTAATTCCCACACCCGAAGTATTCTTAAAAACGAATACATGTACTTTAACTACATTACTTACGCCGGAACATGGTTATTATGCCGGAGTACCCGCAGGTGAAAGTGTTGCAGATGATACCCTTTGGAATATTCCTGTTTTCTCACTGTATGGAAAAAACAGAAGACCCACTCGCGAAATGTTGACGAATTGCGATGCCATTGTTGCCGATATTCAAGATATTGGAATACGCTCTTATACATTTATCAGTACATTATTAAATGTAATGGATGCATGTGCGGAATATGGTAAACCGATTTATGTACTCGACCGCCCGAACCCTCTTGGCGGATTATTGGTGGATGGGAATATTCCCGATATGCAATCTCTTTCCTTTGTCTGTTCGCTCCCTGTACCTTATATACATGGCTGTACAATAGGCGAACTTGCACAAATGGCAAATACGGAAGGGTGGTTACAAAAAGGAAACGACGGAAAAAAAAGACGTTGCTCTCTTACTGTTGTCAAAATGAAACGTTGGGCACGCTCTATGACATGGGAAAAAACTGGCTTACCATTTTTACCTACATCACCCAATATCATATCACCGGAAACGATACGCTGTGCCGCCATAACAGGCATGCTCGGCGAATTAAGTATAATGTCCATAGGAATAGGAACGGCAATGCCATTCCGTTGGTGCGGTGCTCCCGATATTTCGGGAGAGAATGTACTATCGGCAATTTCCTTAAAAAAATCAGATAGTATTATTATAATCAGTTCGGGTTTTTACCCTCAATTCGGGAAATTTGCCAAAATACCATGCAGCGGACTTATGATAAGCACTCCTTCCGCCCAATCTGTACCGTATTTTACAAAAGGATTGGAATTAATTATTACACTACGCTTATTGTATCCCGAAAAATTTGCCGGAAATTTTATTGCACAATCAAATAAAGATATGTTTATAAAAGTGCTTGGCAACGTACAATTAGCAGATGCCGTTCTTTCGGGTGAAATTGTAAAGATGCGCCAGCTTGTACAGCAGAATAATAATGAGTTTTTGCAGCTTAGAGAGAGGTATTTGATTTATAGGTAAACGTATATTACATACACAATATTCATATTTATTATGCGGTTAAATACACATTATCTTTTAACGTAATAAATAATCTTTCGCAGGCATAACAGGCAATTACATCACGGATGTTTCAGTTCATAGTTCCCTCCGGAAAATCAATGTTCCGTTCCTCGATGGAAAAACTATCAACGTAATCGTTAAGATTCAGAAAAAATTTTGGCTGAATTCTAATAGTTGAGTTTTGTGGACGTGACACAGATTATCCAAACTGAAAATGAAATATTTTAGTATGTGTTTGTAGCATTTTGATAGAATCCATTATTTAACCCCGGTACCGTGTTACTTACATTATAAGCGGCACTTATATCAACATCGCTATCATAACCTCTGTCAATAAGTTCTTTACCGGAGCTACAATTTCTTAAGTAATGTGATAAGTTATTTTGTACATCTAAAAAAGCGGATAATGTAACTTTACTTTCAGGCGATAATATACCGTTTAACGAAGATATTATTGCACCGGCTCCAATCAAATCTTCAAAACAAGGTCTCAATGTTTTATCTTTCCATTGTTCGCCTGCGGGTATTAATGCAATGGTTTTTCCTTTGTTTTGGGCGAATTCCGCTACAGCTTTTGCATTTCGTAAACAACCTGCAATAGTGCACAATGCATTTGATGCCACAGATAAAGCTGAACCGTTAGGGGAAGGCAAAACTAACTTGGTACCACTCGGTATAGTAAGTAAAGAACTCGGTGATAGAGAGTAATTCTCTCCCGAATCATTCCTTTTATGCGCCAATAAAGCTCCTACAGAGTCAGCGTATGCCTGAGCCGATGTGTCATTCCAATGATAAGGATAAGCTGAAGCATTGTTTGATGTGATAATATCTACCGAAGTAGAAAATGATAATACATCAACTATGATAACGACATCCGAAATCGGAGCAAGTTGTTCTATTCCGTTAAGTCCCCATTCGAGACGAATGTCAAATTCTTTCTGATTAAACATAATTTCTACTCATCCCTTTAGCAAGAATAGTGTTTACAGTTTTCTTGCTTTTACTATTACTTTCTCCAAACGAGATTTTTTTGTTCCTTCCTCAAAATCGGATAACCTTTGTTCAAGAGCGGAAATAAAAGTATTCCGATTTTCCTGATTGATTAGTTTTAGAGAATTTTCAGCGTATTTAGGCAATTGATTCGTCGGACTCTTATGTAATCTTTCGATAAGTAATTTAAATAACTGTTCCGAATACTTGCTGATTGAGCTGAGTTTAATAAGTATCTCGACGCAATGATCGTTTGTAATAATGCCTCCGGAATCAGCCACGGAAATAATCGATTCAATGTTATCGTATATAAGATTTGGATTTTCAAGTGTTACATAGTCCAAAGCAGCCATCGCTCCCCATTGCAATCTGTTGTTTTTACTTCTTAAGAGGGTTATAAGTTCTGGAATATATTGTACGATCATTTTCGGTCTATGTGTCCCTATTTCATA
>JALHLL010000013.1 GCA_022844575.1 bacterium | reverse complement strand
TTTCTCCGAACAGGTAGATTATAATGGAAATGGCGGCGGATATACAGGTAATGAATTCCGTGGCTCAAGCATCAAATGGTATGATTGCGGTGTGGCTTCTATGCAGACATGGCATACCTATTTGGCAACAACCAATAATATCAATGGTCCTGTACCAAGCGGCGACGGTGTAGTACATGCGCCGGCAGCACCGATCAGCGGCGCGAATCAAACCGGCTTCTATATTGATGGCCAAACAGCAACAAATGCCGATAATACAACGATTCGTAACTTCAGAATACAAGGGTTCAGTTCAAACGGCGCAGCGGTAGCAACAACGGACGGAAAAGCTATTCTTTTCGACCGCGTTGATAATTCACGAGTGGATGCTTGTTGGATTGAAGGCTCGAATGCAGGTGCGACACATGGTACAATCGGTATATATCTTGATCGCTCTACAGGTGGTTTGATAACCAGTACGAATATCGGCTTGAACAAGCATATTTCTTCAAGCAACGGTAATAATGCAGGCTTAGGAGTTTTCCTTTCTGATAGAACTGGTGGAGCAGGGACAGTTGGTCCGAATACAATCGGTCAGAATGCCGCTACGGCAGAAGGTGCTGGCTTGGGTCTTGCAAACGGGCATAATATTATCCGTAATTGCGAACGCACCGGTATTTCTTACGGTGGTGGTGATTTAGGTGCAACGTCTATTGTACAATACAATACAATACAAGGTATTCGCGATGCAGTAGGCACGGGAACGGTAGTTGCCGTGAGCGGTATCTATGTCGGTTCGACAGCCGGTAACATTCGTATCAATAACAATACGATAGGCGGCAAAGGAGCAACAACACAAAACGATAACAATGTTGATATAACATTTGCTGCTGCTGGCGTAACTCTTGATGCGGCAAGTAATAACAATACAATACGTGATTCTGCACAAGTGGTAGATGGCGAGAATTATACGGTTATAGACTTTTCGGGAACAAGAGGAGCGGCATTCCGTACCTTCTTTAATCCTGCATCGGGTAATACCTTCAGCCATGCAGCTATCTTAACAACGGATGGTACGGCTCCGCATGACTTCACGACTCAAATGTTACGCAATCAACCGGTTGTGACAATCGGCGGTGCAGTAGCGATTTATCGTGTTGCATCCGTACCGATGGCAAATACCTCAACGGTATATTCGGCAGGTAGTTCAACCTATAATAATATCATCGAATTGCGTGAAAATGCAGGCTGGACAATCAGCGAACATGATCAATATTATGGAGAGAACTTATCCTTCCAAAGCACAACGGGTCGTATGTATCAAACCTTAGTAGGTCCTGCTACAGCGAATGCATTAGATGCAACATCAGCACACTTGATCTCAACAGGTCCGGGTACAGGCGTAGCGGTAACCGGTGACGGTACCGAGAACAAATATATCCGTGGCGGTATCGTAATGCATGCAATCGGTAACGGTTTATATGGTCGCGTATCGACAGGTGCGGCAAATAAAGGTGATGTCTATTTACAACGTGCTGCTTCGGGAACGGATAACGGATTTGTACAATTTGCATATGATGATGATACGTTCGGTACGCAAGTACTTGTTACCGGAACAGGTTCTGAAACCACCGGTAATAATAACAATACGGACAAACCAACGATCATAAAAGCAGGTTTGGATGATGCGAATGATGATGTGTATGCTATTACAGCAGCACAGAATCGTCGTACAGGCGTATTCCAAGCTGGAAACGGTACAACCTTTACACGTGAGACTGATCCGACAGCATTAACAGGCGGAAACAATGTAATGAGCATAGTACCGAACCCGACAACGGGCAGTGATGTTACGGTAAGTTTCCGAGTACCGTATGAAGGCATGGTACGCGTGAATGTTTACAATGCTTTAGGTCAGAAAGTGCAAGAATTACACAATGATGTGTTGACATCGGGCGTATATAATGCACGATTTGATGTAAACGGTATGGTGAACGGACAATATTATGTACGTTTCGAGACTGAGTTCTTCTCTGTGAGCCAGCCGGTAAGCGTATTGAAATAATTGCCTTCGGGCAAAGCGAAAAGAAAACCCCTCGTCGTATAAAAACGGCGAGGGGTTTCTTGTTTTTAGGTGTTCATAAATCAAGTTCGAGACGGAATTATTGATAGTTCAAAGAACGTATATGACTATAATGTAAAAACTTATCTATACATATTATCCATATTTATCTGGTATTAATCTGTCTTTTTCGTAAATTTGCAGTCTTTGATTCAAAATTTCCCCAAAAACCTAAGAAGAAAAAATGAGTGTTTTGGTTAACAAATCGTCAAAAGTAGTCGTTCAGGGTATTACCGGATCCGAAGGCACATTTCATACATCGCAGATGTTGCAATACGGTACGAATGTGGTTGCCGGCGTAACCCCGGGTAAAGCTGGATTGCAATATAATGGCAAAGGTGAAGATCAGTTTACACGCCCGGTACCGGTTTTCGATACGGTAGCAAGTGCTGTAACTGCTACAGGAGCCAATGTTTCCATCATTTTTGTGCCGGCTGCTGTTGCTGCCGATGCCATATTGGAAGCGATTGAAGCGAAAATACCTCTTATTGTTTGTATTACGGAAGGCATACCCGTTCGTGATATGGTTACCGTAAAAGCAGCTTTGGATAGTTCGGGTTCTCGTTTGATAGGCCCTAATTGCCCCGGTGTTATTACTCCGGGTGAGTGCAAGCTTGGTATTATGCCGGGCTTTATTCATAATCCGGGAACGATAGGTGTCGTTTCACGTAGCGGAACTTTAACCTATGAAGCGGTAAAACAGTTAACCGATGCAGGTCTCGGACAATCAACATGTATAGGTATAGGTGGCGACCCTATTATAGGTACTCGTTTTACGGATGCTTTAGCATTGTTTAATGATGATCCGGCAACGGAAGCGGTTATTATGATTGGCGAAATCGGCGGAACGGCAGAAGAGGAAGCGGCGGAATTTGTAAAAGCCACTATGAAAAAACCTGTTATTGGGTTTATTGCCGGTCGTACTGCACCTCCGGGACGCAGAATGGGGCATGCAGGAGCAATTATTTCCGGTGGCAAAGGCACAGCCGACGAAAAAGTAAAGGCGATGCGTGCGGCGGGGATTCATGTTGTTGATTCTCCGGCAGATTTGGGAGCTACGGTATTAAAAGCATTGGGTAAAACAGCTATCGAAACGGCTCCGGCAGTGAAAGAAGCACCTGCTAAAAAGAAAAAGAAATAAGATTTACACCATATTTAATTATATAAGGAAAAGTAATGACAGAACGTACACTTGCAATTATCAAACCGGATGCGGTTCGTAAAAATGTAAGCGGCGAAATTATTGCCATGATAACACAAGCCGGTTTTAAGATTCTCGGTTTTAAAATGATACGCATATCCGAAGCTCAAGCAGGTGAATTTTATGCCGTTCATAAGGAACGTCCTTTTTACGGAGAATTGGTAAGTTTTATGAGCAGTGGTGCTATTGTGCCGATTGCTTTGGAAAAAGAGAATGCGATTGCGGATTATCGCGCACTTATCGGTGCAACCGACCCTGCCGAAGCAGCCGAAGGTACAATCCGTAAAGCTTTTGCTTCTTCAAAAGGTGAAAATGCCGTACATGGTTCCGATTCAGCCGAAAACGGTCGTAATGAAATAGCTTTTTTCTTCTCAGAAAGCGAACTTGTAGCAAATCAAGCGTAAGAGATAGAAAGTAAATATACCGTGCATATTGGCAGAATTGTCCGTATGCGCGGTTTTTTATTCTCAGATTACATGATACATATATTAAAGCAGATTACAACGGAAACAGTTTCTGAAAATCCGTATTGGCGGTATTGTAGGGATACATATATACTGCCGAATGGGAAAACGGGAGAGTATCATTATGTACATACCCCGGGATCGGTATTTATAATTCCTCGTTTCAAAAATGGAACTTTTTTGTTAGTTAAACAGTACCGCTATTTGAATCGTCGTATAAGTTTGGAGTTTCCGGGTGGGGGCATTAAAATTGATATCGGAGCTGAAGCGTCAGCACATAATGAATTAGCGGAAGAAGCGGGCTTAAAAGCACATAGCGTGCACATGCTGGGAAGTTTTAATCCGTGTAATGGTATTACGGATGAGATGTGTACGGTATTTCTTGCCGAGAATTTTTCCGACATATCGGCTGTGCATGATGAGTCGGAGGAGTTTGAATATATGAGTGTAAGCGAAGAGGAGTTTGGAAAACTTATTATGGATGGGCAAATATGGGATGGTATGACTTTGGCGGCTTGGTCTCTCTACAAAAATTCCGATCAATCACTTTACAGGTAAACGCTTTGACCATATTTATACGATTTGTTTTTATTTCGTCTGTTTCACACACTTCACGCATAGGATCACTATGAAAGCATTTATATGGGCACTGATTGTTTGTTCGGTACAAAGCTTGGTATTAGCACAAATGCCGGGTAAAATACCGGATGAAGGAGCAAAAACACAAAAGAAAAAGTTATCATTAAAAGTATCGTATCCGGAATACTTAGTAACAAGTTATGAGTTCGTAGAGAAAACGGAAGTTGAAAGAATTTTTCGCGATAGCGTGAAAAAAAGCTTCAGTAGAGAACTTAAATGGTATATATCGGAGCGGGTAACCGACGATGACAAAGGCGAGATTGTCATGACGGTTAATATTGATTCCATGATATATGATTTGTATCAGGACGGCAGAAAGTATCATTATAATTCGCAAAGTATGGAAGGTAATACCATAAACGGCAGTTCACCCGATTGGATAATGTCCAGTGCTTTACTAAACAGGATGTATAGAATGGTGCTCACACAAAATGGTATTACAAAATCAATAGCACGTATAGATGATCCGCCCGGAATGGCAGATATTGGCAAACTTGAGGATTTTCTTAATGAACAAAGTGTAGATATGGGCCCCGATGACAGTACGCTTATTTTCCTTTGGCGTAAAGCAATAAAGCCCGATCAATGTGAGCATATAGGTAATATAGCACGAGGTATTATACCGGGTAAAATTACCGTAATAGAGGATTCGATATGGAAAGTGGGTGTTCCGGCACGATTGGACTGGGTGAACTTTGTTGATTCGATGGATGTACGAATTACAAAAGCATCAAAAACCAAAACGGTGGTTGAAGGTATAACAAAATCATTAAGACCATTGCGGGCACATGATGTCGTTTTGCATGATGTACCCGGAGTTTGCACCATACTCGGAGGTAACGGTACAGGCAAAACAACTATAACTCTTAATCCGCGTGGAAGATTAAATGCTATGGATTCGGAAAAAAACGCCGAAATTCGCGTAAAGTATAATCTTGAAGAGTTTACAGAAAAAATAAAACAAACAATTTCATGCAATATGACCGGAAGAGACAAGTGGTAAAAAAACTGAGCGTAATGCTTGTATGCGCAATAATGTTGTTATACACGGAAGGGTGTTCGAATGGCGAGAAAGACCCGCAGACTGAAAAAAGCGGAACTGAATCATCGAATGTTTCCGTTACCGATATGGCAAAAGCCGAAGATGTGCCCATGGAGGAGCAAAAGATTTCCACATTGAAATATGCTCCGGCAAAGGGGGATGTTTTTTCCTATAAAGTTCAACAAGTCGAAGAGATTCAAGAAGATACTTTAAAAGTTATCCAGAAGATAGAATCATATTATACTAAATCTATCGTTGCATTGAGAAGCGGTGGTAGCATAGAAATGACGGTTCGTGTGGATTCTCTTTATGTGTCGAATGCGATGCCCGATCCGACGAAACCGGGACAATCAATGATAAAAACTTATGATTCTCGCAAAAAAGCCGATCGTGAGAATCCTGATTTGAGAGATTTTTCGGGAATTATCGGAGAAGATATTCGAATTATTCTTGATTCTAAAGGCAGAGTGGAAGAGATAAGCGGGCTTACACCGATTATCAATAAAATTCTCGGGGATAAAAAGGATTCGATAGCCCCTGAAATCAAAAGCAGAATTACTTCAAGTCTTGAAAGTCAGATTTTTCGCTTAACAATTGCAAGCGAAATCATACCATTCCCCGATACGAAAATAGATTCGACAATGTCATGGACTCGTGAAGAGGTGAATCCCCTTTCGGGTTTATTTCGTGCATCAAGCCGTTCAACGTATAAATTAAACTCTGTAAAGAAAATCGGTGATAAAAGAGTGGGGATGATTCATGCAAAATTATCTGCCGAAGTATTAAAACCACGTGAAACGAATGGTGTTGTAGAAATGTCTTTAACTTCATCCTCCATAGGTGGAGACGGTGAAATGATAATTGATATAGAGAAGGGCTACACAATTTCGAAAAAGACACAGGTAACAAGCGATTTGCTTGGTGCGGTAAAAGACCTTAAAACTAAAAACGAGCGTAAAATACATCAGAAAACATTGACAAAAATCAGTGTTGAACTGTTGCGATAACAGAGGAACAAAGTATGCCGATTTTCAACACATCGAAACTAGTGACCATTGAGCGGCATATTGCCGAAGAGCAATCATTCCATTCGGGTGCCACAGGGGAATTTTCACGATTGATGCGGGATTTGACTCTAGCATTGCGCATTATAGCACGTGATGTCCGTAGAGCGGGCTTGAGTGATGTTTTAGGAATGACCGATTCGACGAACGTACATGGAGAACAAGTAAAAAAGCTTGATGAGTATGCTAATGATGTCATCTTTCGTGCGATGGATCATGGCGGTCATTTGTGTGTAATGGCTTCAGAGGAATCGGAAGGATTAATTCGGATTCCGAAAGAATATAGGCGTGGAAAATATGTTCTATTATTCGATCCCCTTGATGGCTCATCGAATATAGATGTTAATGCACCGATAGGTACTATATTTTCCGTTTATAGACGCTTAGACCCCAATTTAGAAACGGATGGAACCGAAGCCGATATATTGCAACCGGGCTATAAACAAGTGGCAGCAGGGTACTGTTGTTATGGTTCAAGCACCGTACTTGTTTATACATCGGGTAATGGAGTGGATTTGTTTACATTCGACCAAACCATCGGTGAGTTCCTGTTAACGTATGAAAAAATACGAATGCCGAAAAAAGGCAAATACTATAGTGTGAATGAGGGGAATTATCATAAATGGAACAGTCGTTTGCAGCAATATGTCAACTATCTGAAAACGCCTTCCGATGATAAACAAAGACCCTACTCCTTGCGGTATATAGGCACGGCAATAGCCGATGTTCATCGCACACTACATTATGGTGGAATTTTTATGTATCCTGCCGATAAGTCGGCTCCGGTTGGTAAATTGCGTTTAATGTATGAAGTGAATCCGTTAGCTTTTATAATTGAGCAAGCAGGTGGTCGCGCCACAGACGGATTCGGTCGTATATTACAACAGCAACCGATTGAAATACATCAGCGAGTACCCGTTTTTATGGGGAGCGAAGAGGATGTTATGGAAGCGGAGGCATTTATGCAGAATAGGCATATTTCCCAACAAATTTCACCGTAATCCGGGCAGATTGTCATGAAGTCATTCACCATAAAATTCACCGCATTTTTTACAGTATTACTATTATTAAACGTTTGTGATTCGATTGCACAAATGTGGACGCAGCTTGCACCCTTGCCGAGTAATGTTGTAACAACAATAGCATCCGTAGGAAACAATTTGTATGCGGGGACATCCGAGGGATTGTACCGTTCCGCAAACAAAGGACAATCATGGGATAATATCGGTGATTTTAATGATAGAACCATAGTTAACTTATCAGTAAATGACAATGAGCTATTCGTATGTCCGGTAAGTGCCGGTATTTGGCTTTTTGTTAACAATGAATGGAAAGATATAAGCAGTAATCTTCCGCTTAACTCAACAATATATTCTGTTATACGCAGAGGAACAACACTTTTTGCAGGTACGAACACCAACGGAGTGTATCGCTCGGAAAATAACGGATCTACATGGGATATTGTTGGGCTTCCCAATTTGGACGTTCGTTCTATTGTTCTTACGGGAACGACTCTTTTTGCCGGTGCTTTGGACTTTGACGGTACGAAGGGGTCATTGTTTCGTTCAGAGGATAATGGACAGGTATGGATTCGTTCAGATACCGGACTTACAAGTACATTCTCGAAAATAATATCGGTTAATGCTGATTATATGTATGTAGGCACATTAGGAAGTGGTGTTTTTCGCTCTTCCGATGGTGGTAAGCATTGGGAAGAAGCATCAATAGGATTAAATGACATCGGTATAAATGCGATGGTTTCCGAAAACAATTTTGTTCTTGCCGGAACAGTTGGCGGCGGAGTTTTCATATCGAGAGATTTGGCTAAAACTTGGCAGGATGCCAATTATAAACTGACACAGAAAAAGATTAACGATTTATTTGTGTTTGAGGGCGTGCCGTATTGTGCTACCGATAATGGTGTTTGGTCATGTGACTTGAGTGTGAATGGTATAGAAGATGGGCATTCAATCGGCTTCGAGAACTGGAAAGTTTCGCCACAACCGATTATCAACGAAGCATTCATACACTTCCCCTCCGACATGAAAATTGAATCGGCTGTTATGTATGATGCAATAGGTAACCTTATAAATTTTACATATCAAATAGCCGAGCAGGGTTTGTACTGCTCTTTTGAAGCATTACCGACAGGTACATACTTTATTCATTTCTCCTCTTCTAAGAATAAAGGTATTGTTATACCTATTGTAAAACTCTGATATACAATTACGTTTTCTCATATGAGGTTATTCCTTCTTCTAAGTTCTGCGTTTATACTTAGCTTCGGTATAAGCGGATGCCCGAAAAGCGAAAAGCACGAAGTTCGTACCGAACCGAAAACCGACGACTCAATAAAAAATACATCAGCTGCATTAGTCTTTTCTCCCGAAATAATTGCCGAGTTACCTCACGATAGTTTATCATATACTCAGGGTTTGTTTATAGAAAATGGAGCACTGTACGAAAGTGCGGGTTTGTATGGACAATCATCACTTAGTGAAATAAGTATGAAAACGTGGAAACCAGAACGACGTATCCCCATTGAAGGTCGTTACTTTGCAGAAGGAAGTACAATCCTTAACGGGAAGTTATATTTACTTACTTATCAAGAAAAAACCTGTTTTGTCTATGACCCGTTAACGTTTATTCCGCAAGCATCGTTCGGATATGAAGGTGAAGGCTGGGGGATTACTAATGATGGTAAGCAATTATACATGAGTAATGGAAGCGATAAAATTACTATAAGAGAACCGAATACCTTTTCAGTTATGTCAACAATTTTTGTTAGTGATGCCGGCACGCCTGTTGAACGCATCAATGAACTTGAATGGATTGAAGGAGAATTATGGGCGAATATTTATCAGGATGATAAGATAGCACGTATTGATCCGAAAACGGGCTTCGTAAAGTCATGGCTTGATTGTAGAGAACTAAGATCAAAAACCAAAGGTAAAACGAATGCCGAAGTATTAAACGGAATTGCCTATAATCCGAAAACGAAGACCGTATTTATTACAGGGAAAAATTGGGGTACTTTGTTTGAAATTAAAGTTATGTAAATAAAAAAGATACGAGTCTTTCCCCGTTCTGTATGTCTATTGCCTCTTATTAAAGTTAAACTTTGCCTTTATTGAGGGTGTCAATCAAAGGATTGTTTAGTCGTTACCAATTATCTATCATAAATTCAATACTACATGATTCGTGTTCTTTTTGCAATATTGTCAATTATCATATTTTCATCACAGTATATAGTAGCCCAAGGTGAGGGCGGGGGAATGCGCGGCGGCGGGAAACATGGCGGGGGAAATATTCCGGGTATGGGGCAGTCCACCACAGCCGAGGAGTTAATGAAAAGACCGAAAATCGGTAAAGCAACGGGCAAGGTTGTTGATGCGAATACGGATGATCCGCTTTCTTATGCAGTTGTAAGTATCATTAACCCCTCAGATACGACAATCGTAACCGGTGCGGTTACCAATAAAGAGGGTAATTTTACCATAAAGAATATCCCCATTGGTAAGTATATTATTCGAGTAAAATATATAGGATATCGTTCTGCAAAGAATGATTCTCTTCTTATCACGCCACGCAATCCCTCAAAAGATTTCGGCACAATTCGACTGAAACCTCAAGACGTGCAAACGGATGTAGTAGAAGTGACGGCTAAAAGAGAAGCAATCACCAATTCCATTGATAAAAAAGTGTTTGATGTAGATGAGACTGTCGCCTCCATAGGTGGTTCTGCGACCGATGTACTTCAGCAAATACCTTCTATAAGTGTGGATATGAATAATAGTATTCAACTAAGAGGAAGCGGTGGCGTAACTGTTCTTATTGATGGCCGTCCTTCATCATTAACGGGAGCTAACCGTGATGCCGTTCTTGATAATATTCCGGCAAATGCCATTGAGAGAATTGAGGTTGTAACGAATCCCTCTGCAAAATACGATGCCGAAGGAATGAGCGGAATTATCAATATTGTTCTGAAAAAAGGCGGTATTACCGGCTTTAATACAACGGTAACGGGTTCTGTGGGTACTCGCGATAAATATAATGGCTCCGTTAATTCAAATTTACGTACCGACGACTTCAACATTTTTGCTTCTTACAATTTCCGCTATGATGATATTTATAATAATGGCTCTTTAAAACGTACTTCGGCTTTTGCCGATAATACGATTACCCTCAATCAGATAAATGACGGAGGTAATATCTCACGTTCTCATAATCTGAATACAGGTTTGGATTTATTCCTTACGGATGAGCAAACATTAACATTATCGTTAACGGGAAATTTGCCGAATGGCAATCGTGATGAAATGATTAATTATATCAATTCACAAACGAACGGCGTTCAATTACCGCAATTCAGTCGAGGGAGTTATACCGAAAATGACGGTACCGGATATGATGCCGCACTTAATTATAAATACACAATTGCACCGCGTCACGAAATAACCGCCACGGTAAGTATGTCGGAAAATGATAATAAAAATTCACAATTATATAATCAAATATTTACTTTCCCCGATTCCTCTTTATCTCAAAGGCAAACAAGAACTGTTAATAATTCGACGGTAATTATACAGGCGGACTATTCGCGTGCGTTTGATAACGGTTCATCTGTAGAGGGAGGTTATAAGTCAACGATTCGTCGTCTTGATAATGATTTGTTATTTGAGGATTTAATAAGCAATAGTTGGATAAATAATACCGGAATTACAAATAATTTTATATTCGATGAACATATTCATGCTCTGTATGGTACTTATCAGGGAGTTTTTGGAGATTTCGGATATAAATTAGGTTTACGAGCGGAACAAACCCTAACGAAGTCATTGCAAAAAGTAAATAATGAAGGATATACCAATAATTATTTTAACGTTTTTCCGAGTGTGTTTTTAACGTATCGTCCTACAATATCACAACAATGGCAACTATCATTCAGCAGAAGAATTAACAGACCTGACTATGAATCGTTAAATCCATTTCGTGATGTTAGTGATATAGTAACAATACGAACAGGGAATCCGTTTTTACAACCGGAATTTACCAATGCGTATGAAGCAAGTTTTGCAAATGATTATGAATGGTTATATATAACGACAAGTTTGTATTACAGAAGAACGGATGATATGCAAAATCGGCTTATTACAACCGATGAGCAAAATCGTTCCGTTGTAACATTTGCAAACTTTAATAATAGAACCAATATAGGAATTGAAGTGGTTTCGCGTTTTCAATTAACATCATGGTGGGATGCTACAACAACCCTTAATGTATTTAACACTTCAGTTGATGGTAATGTAAATAATACTGCTTTTTCCAATGAGAATAATTCATGGTCATTACAACTGATGAGCAATCTTGAGATTGAGGATATTTGTAAACTGCAAGTAAGTGGTAATTACGTTGCTCCGATAGCTACACCGCAAGGTCAGTTTTATGGATTTTCGGGTTTTAATATAGGTGCACGGCGGGATTTTCTTGACGGTAAGTTTTCAGTATCGCTTAATGTATCGGATATCTTCGATACACGTCGTTTTCAGATTGATTTGAATAGCTTGAATTTTACGCAAGAATTTAATCGTAAGCGAGAAACACGCATAGCAACCCTTGCTTTTACATGGAAATTCGGTCAGTTTTTTGGGGATGAGAATCAACAGCAAAGGCGGAGAGCCAAAGATCTTAATTCCGGAGAACGGTTCGATAGTTTCTAAAAATTTGATGTAAACAACAGCTCTTACACAATAACCTTTTGAGTTATCCGATTACATATCTTTTAAGAGCGTTCATTACTATTACTTAATTATACATATGGCATCAACAGTTATACTTTCGGCAGCACGTACCCCCGTCGGGGCATTTATGGGTTCACTTTCCGGATTTTCGGCACCGCAATTGGGTTCCGTAGCTATTAAAGCTGCATTGGAACGTGCCGGAATTAGTGGCGAACAGGTAAGTGAAGTTATTATGGGTAATGTTCTTACGGCTGGTGTCGGGCAAGCGCCGGCACGCCAGGCGGCATTAGGGGCGGGTGTACCGAATTCAGTACCATGTATGACAATAAATAAAGTGTGCGGAAGCGGTTTGAAAGCTATAATGTTGGGTGATCAGGCAATTCGTTGCGGCGATGCCGAGATAGTAGTTGCCGGTGGGCAAGAGTCAATGTCCAATGGGCCTTATTTACTACCAAAGGCTCGGACGGGTTATCGTTTCGGTAATGGAGAGATAATTGATTCCATGCAATATGACGGCTTAACGGATGCGTATCAGATAGTGGCAATGGTCGATTTTGCAGAGGATTGTGCTGTAGAATGTGCCATAACACGTGATATGCAGGATGATTTTACAATCGAAAGCTATAATCGAGCTATCGCGGCACAAAAGAATGGTTGGTTTGATGCGGAAATAGCTGCCGTCACCGTTAAAGATAAAAAAGGCGATATAACCGTGAATACCGATGAAGAACCGGGCAAAGTACGTTTTGATAAAATTCGTGAATTGAAACCTGCCTTTAAAAAGGACGGTACAATAACGGCTGCAAATGCCAGCACAATAGATGACGGTGCTGCTGCTGTTGTACTTGCATCTGAGGAAAAAGCGGCTGAACTCGGTTTGAAACCAATGGCGCGAATTGTCGCTCAGATATCGTTTGCACATGCTCCGCAGGATTTCAACACAGCACCCATTCACGGAATTAACAAGGTTCTCGACAAAGCAGGAATGACCCTTGATCAAATTGATCTTTTTGAGGTGAATGAAGCATTTTCCGTAACGGCGTTGGCCGCAAAAAATCAATTGGGCATACCTCATGAAAAACTGAACATTCACGGCGGGGCTATTGCAATAGGGCATCCTATCGGTGCATCCGGTGCGCGCGTGCTTACAACATTATTGTACGCTTTACAAAGAACCGGCGGTAAATACGGCTTGGCTACTTTGTGCATAGGTGGCGGTGAAGCAAGTGCAATGATTGTTGAAATGATGTAATACACGGGCAAAAACTGCTATGTTCACATGTGTTAGAATCAATGCGTAATAACACCTAATTCTATTGTCAAACGGGTATTTGCATAGAAAAGAACAGATGCAAAGCAGTTTTCTGTCGTGAATTTTGAATAGAACAAACAATGTTGTTCTGAAATATATCTCTATTTTTGCGTTCTTAATTTCGTAAGGAAATGCCATGCGTTTATTCGTTTCACTATTGTGTTCAGCGACCCTACTCTTTTTTTTGGGTGTAATGTCCGCTTTTGCACAAGATGACAAACTGGAAGAGCTTGGTTTTGAAGAAGGTACTTATGAGGAAGAAAAACCGCCATACTTTGCAGTTGGCGGCGGATATATAGGCACTTTCCAAGTGATGAATTTCGACCAGATAAATCTTATCGCCAAAAATTTTGGTGTATCGGATTTTGTTGGCGGTATTTTTTGTTCAGGTGTAGGCGGAATAGCTCCGGTACTGATTGTAAAAAATCTGAGAGTAACGGTAAGCGGTTATTCGGGAAGTATAACACGAGATGCAAAAACATTCGATACGACTTTGAAATCGGATATTAATTTGAATATGTCTGTTACTTCAAGTGTCAACTCCTTCGGGCTTGATTATGCTTTTCAGCCATTTAAGGGTTTAGCAGTATTGCCGGGTGCATCTTTCGGTTGGGGGAGCTTAACAATCGAACGCGCGAAAACATCGGGTGCAGTAGAATATACAACGGGCACCGCGCAAGCAGGTACACAAAGTTTGAATAAATTGGGTGCTAATTATTTGTTTGTACACCCGAATTTGAATTTGGAATATGCCGTAACGCAATTTGCCATGATTAGAGTAAGTGCCGGTTACATGCTAAGTTTTATGGGCGATTGGGAAATGAACGGAATAGCGAAAGTTAATAATGTTCCGAAGGAACTTAATTCCAATGCTCTTACTTTACAATTCGGAGTTTTTGTCGGATTGTTTAATTAACAACGAAATATCTCTACCGGGCTCGTAGCTCAACGGTTAGAGCAGCGGACTCATAATCCGTTGGTTGGGGGTTCAAATCCCTCCGGGCCCACAGTTAGCCCTTTGTATGGTTCATTAATTGACCTTGTACAAAGGGTTTTGTTTTTATAATTTGCCCGAAAACGGAAATTGTTCATGCGGTTTGTATTTCAGCTCATACTCTTTACTATACTAAGTATATGCACATATGCAGCTGAAACCCCGTACTTGGCAAGTAATGCACGTAAAAACGATAATATCGAAGACCTGTTCTCCCGATATGAGATAGATGTAAACAGTAAAAACATTAATGTCTTTAAAAAGATTAACGGTTCGATACGTTTACCTAAGAGTGGAAAATTAATTTCAGGTAAAATGTATTTTTTGCCGATACATGTTGTACACTATGCAGGTGAGCAGTTAATAGCATTATTACTGCTAAAATCGGAAGGTGATGCTGCTCTTATTGAACAGTATAATGACCGAATGAAAATGAAGGGAGTCCGAAAGGATGATTTTCGAATTTCGGGGAAATTGTGGGTTCCTTTATCGTTTTCAAGTAAGGGGATGGCAAATACCGAAAGTAAAAAGCGGTCGTATCACAGAATTTTCGGTAAAGGGTATAATGTTGTAGAAAAAATAGATAATACTCTACAAGGTCAGGTATTTTATATTGATCCTGGACATGGAGGTCCGGACCCGGGTGCGATAGGTAAGCGAGGAAAACATGAACTTCATGAAGATGAATATGCTTATGATGTTTCTTTACGACTGGCGCGTAATTTACTTATGCACGGAGCTACGGTTTACATTATTGTGCAGGAAATGAAAGATGGCATACGTGATGAGCGTTTTCTGAACAATAGTAATCGTGAAAAGTATTATGGCGGGCAATCCATTTCTCGAGGACATCGTGAACGTTTGGGAGATCGTGCCGCCATTATCAATAAATTATATGAAAAGCATGCAGCTACCGCAACTGCACAGCATAGCGTAACGATTCACGTTGATTCGCGCACCACAAATGAAAGAATAGACATATTTTTTTATCACGCGCCAGGCAGCGATAAAGGAAAGAATATTGCAGAAACATTATTGAATACCTTGCGAGAAAAGTATGAAAAAGCCCAGCCGGGTAGGGGTTATAAGGGAAATGTAGAAGAGCGTGATTTATTTATGCTTACGAATATTAAACCGATAGGTACGTATATAGAGCTCGGAAATATTAAAAATCCAAATGACCAGGTACGAATTATAGAACCGCGGAACAGGCAAGTTATTGCGGATTGGTTATGTGCGGGTTTCCTTGATTTGCAACAAAAAGTAAAATAAAGTTCATGGAATTGATACCCAAAAATCCACTTTTTCGAGAAACGATACTTCACCATTTGCAACGACAGGAATTTATGAAATTATGTCGTTGCGTTCTTACAACAATAGAACCCGGATTTGTGATTGCGGAAATTGAGTTGGATACAATTCATCAGCAACAAATAGGTTTGGTGCATGGTGGGGTCACGGCAACTATAGCTGATGTTGCCGCCGGGTTTGCCGGATTTACATTAGTGGGCGTGGACGAGCATACTGTAACGGCGGAAATAAAAGTAAGTTATTTTGCGCCAGGGCTCGGAAAAAAATTACGCGCCATAGGCAAAGTAATTAAACCCGGCAGAACAATGCACTTTTGCGAAGCGGAGGTGTATGTTATAACCTCAGATGGAACTGAAAAACTTATTGCAAAGGCAACTACCACCATGGCTATTATAAAACCGAAAGAAAGAGGGTTAGGTTAGATGTCCTTTTATGGCCATAAAGAATAACTTAAAGTAAGTAATTAAGGAATTATGATTTATATTTTAGTAAACACTATTACCTTATGAAAAATATTGAATCATTAATAGCAGTTGTACTCATATTGGTTCTCTTTATTGTCGGGGCAAAGTTTTTGTATAGACTTTTTCGGATTGACTCGAAAGAAACAATAGGTCAGCTTTTAAGCGAGGAGTACAATATTGCTTCCGGTGTACAATTTTCAGGATATCTACTCAGTGTTTTAATCACTTTATCCTCAATACTTCACAGTAATATCTTTTTATATGAGTATGAAGTTAGTAAAAATTTAGTCAAGATTATTTCTGTTGTATTGGCAAATGGCTTTATTGCAATAGTTAGTCTCGTACTATTCGCCCGCATTACTCTGTTTTTAATACTTAGGATAAAGATCACAAAGGCTATTGAAGCTGATAATGTTGCAGCCGGAATTCTTTCAGCTGGTATATACGTTTCAATCGCAATCATATTCGCAGGTATTCTTAATGGCACTGTTGATTTTTCTTACATTTTTCCCAATATTGTTTTTTTTATTGTAGGTATTGTTACACTTTGGTTCGCAACTTACCTTTTCAGGTTTTTGACAAAGTATAATGATACTCATGAAATACTCAATGAGAATATTGCGGCTGCAATTAGTTTTGCAGGGGTTATAATAGCCATAGCGGTGATTATAAGTCACGGATTGCATGGCGAATTTTACTCTTATACTGGTTCGTTGTATTTGTATTGTCGTTCAATTGCAGTGATTCTATTCTTGTATCCTGTAAGGCAGTGGTTAGTCCAAGGGATTTTTCTACATAAAGGATTTCATCTTTATGGTGGTGTTTTAGATGATGAAATTGCCCAACATAGAAATGTAGTAGCCGGACTCATAGAGGCAATTACTTATATAGGCACAAGTTTTATTGCTGTTAATTTAATGATATGACGCATCGACCCTATAGCATTCATAATATAGTAGAAAAAGAATGTAATAGTATTGCTGATTTCTATTTACGATATGGGGATGCTATTAATATTCCGGTAACACTTTTTTCTGAAAAGGGATGTAGAGTCGAGGATTACAATGAAATTTTGACACTACGAACAGTTAATAAGATGTATTCTGCCGCAATGAGTTTGATTTCGTTATATAATGAATTAACTGATATTCTTGTAAAAAATAAGGAGTATTTACAAACTTTTTTCGATTTTTCTGATACAGGAACCTTGTTGTGGGTTCTATCCGATGGAAATTGGCATTCAATAGCCCGAGCTGATATATTTATTAAAGAGGATGAAAGTATTGCAATTGCAGAGTTAAACTCTGATACTCCGAGCGGAATAGATGATGCATACGTACTTGGCAAATATGTTGAACAAAATACAGAGTACGTAAATGTAAACATGAGGATGGAAAATCATTTTATTTCTATGATTTTTAATGAATGGGAATCAATAGAGAAAATTGGTAAGTACCCAAGTGTTGGCATAGTGTATCCCACCGATATGCCTGAAGACTGCGGAATGTTGTTTTTATACAGAAAATGGCTAGAAAATGCAGGGTGTAGTGTAGTAATGGGTTCACCATATAATCTGATGACAAATGATCGAAATCGTACGGAAATGTTCGGTAAAGAGATCGATGTTATGATGCGTCATTTTAAAACAGATTGGTGGTGTGAAAAAAGAATGATATGGAAGAGTGAAGCCAACGACGAAAGAATAGATTATGAACCATTGTTGAGAGAATTAGCTTCTGTACTTATTCCATATAAAGAAAAAAAATTGACGATTGTTAATCCGTTTGGGTCGATATTAACACAGAACAAAAAAACATTTGCTTTCTTTCATGAACATATTGCATTGTTCAGTGAAACAGCTCAACAGTCTATACGTAATTATATTCCTTATACTGTTTGTCTAAAATACTTCGACGTACAAAGATTGCAAGTTGAAAAAGATAGATGGGTACTTAAAAGTGATTATGGCTGTGAAGGAGCAGAAGTAATCATTGGTGAATTAACCGACTTGGCTGAATGGGAAAAAATAATACTTGATGCTGTTGAAGACCGTTGGGTAGTACAAGAAAAGTTTACGCCGCAGAACGATGATAGGGGAAAAATAAATAATTATGGTATATATGTAATAAAAGGAAATATTTCGGGCATATATTTGCGACGATCTTACGGACAAACTAATACAACTTCGAACATAGCACCGATAAGTATAAGGGTTCCCTTTGCAAACATGTTTAAAAAGCCATCACAGATAAATGAAAGACTAAGACCGGAAATAGAAGGTCCGTTTAATGAAAGATGTACCAAACAATTTATGAGTACAAGTGAGTGGGCTTTTCTTCAGAGTTCTTTATTCACATTTTCAGATTATGATGATTCATTATCCGGACGCTTTACAGAGAATAAAAATCACAAACAATATCGTAAGGCTGCAAAATACCTTTCCGATCATCTTGACGGTAGGCATAATGAAAAGTCCTTTTATATTTGCGATGTTGTAGGCGAATATGCCGTGGCTTTTTTTACAGAATTGACAGCGTCAGTAGAAATTATTGTACAGCTTGCTAATGTAAGTCACAAAAAAGAGGTTGTGCCTACGTCGAAAGTGATTTCTGCAATGAAATATTATAATGAGATTTGTGAAAGAAAACTAAAAGTAAAAAATGTGGATACAAATCCTTTTCTGATAATTGATAGAAACAGGCTAAGTAATTTGCCACACTCCTTCGAGTTTTTCAATAATAGGTATTTAGCTAATTTGCCGAGTAAAGAACTCTTACTTTCGTCATCCATACATAAAGTGGTTTATATAAAACCGACTATAGATGATGAGGTTAATTATGACTGTAGAATGTATTTTCAATCATATCAACAAGAGATTGATGTATACTGTATATCTGTGGATGAAATTGTACAATCCTTTGGTAGTGCTTTAGATAAAATGATGAAAATAATTGCATAAACACATTTTGGCGAATCAGACTAATAGTGTTTAATTTGTAAGTATAAGTATGAAATCAAAAAGCAATATAACTGTAAAAGGGCTTAAGGTAATTGATGGATATATTCACCCGATTGTTGGGGACATTAGTGGCTGGGAAGGAATTGCAATACGGTATTTTAAATTTGGTGGTATTGATTATGTAGATATGAAATTTACGGCTTCCACTCTGAAAAGTATTTCACTTGAAGAGAGGAAAGAATTCTACGAGAAGAGAGTAATATTTAGTAAGACAAGAATAAGAGTAGATAAAACTATTGAAACGGAGGTTGATACCTCCGGAAAAGTAGATTTGCAAAATGAATGGTTCAAGATGGTCGGTAGTTATGAAATTGATCCAACGGCAGCCCTATTAGATTCCGAGAACAATGGGCCTTCTATAATAGGCAGAAGAGAGTTTCTTTCCTTTGCTGTAATAGGTATCTCCGCAGCTATACTTATGAGTGCCGCAGCAACCTGTAATGAAAATGCTTATGTGCAACATAATAATTGGGGACGTGAAGGTTTTTCTTCGTAGTGATATTTACTAAGTTTATGATTTTTGAGTTTTCACATTCGGATATAAATAATACATATAAGGATAACAATCTTTGTTTCTTCGCTATACAAGTGGCTATTGCTACGTATCCTGGCGATCCGCTGAGGACTTACATTCATGACACAATTGTAGCAATATCGGATTTGGATGATCAGGCACAAAGAAATAATATGCTAAAAGAATTATTAAGAAAATTATATCAATCCTTACGTTTTATGGAGTATTGTGTATGGGATTATTCATTGAATCATGATATATCCTTAAAGGAATATAAATCATGGCTGTATGGATTGCGAAGTTCTTATGAGGAAGATGATATTAATGATTCTACCGGATTTCAAGAAACACAAAATACATATTTTGTTTTTACTTTGGTTTTGAACTCTGAACACTATAGCTTGAGAAACTGGGTTGAATATTATCCGAATGCGACGTTAGGAGATGAGGTCTTTAAAAGGACAACGATAGAAATACTACTCAAACAGTTTTCAAAACAAGATTCAAGTATTCTTAGTAAATGTACTCAGGGAGTATGTGCGGTTATGCCGAACAACATAGATAGGTATTATACCTATGAACATTTTAAAACGTCAGAGTGGAAATACCTGAAACCTATATATTAATTTTAGTCCTAAACAAATAATAGAATGTAGGCAATATGTAGTACTACTTCGCAAATCGAATTATATCATCCTCAACGAATATGGTATATGTATTGTCGAATTTATGTACATACTCCCTCAATTCCTGTATGGTAGGATAATCGTTTGTACCGTTAAACAGCCGTGCATCATCAATTAAAATTACATGCTTTAATTTTTTGCCATTAAATATTGCATGTAATTCTTCAAAAATCGGGCACTCTTTTTCTCCTTTTGCCGTTATCCCCGCCGAATAATGTCCATCAAGCCAAAAGATTGCTGGTTCATTTAATGTGCTGATAACTTTGGGCATTATTTTACCGCTATCACCATGAACAATAAATACATTGCCGTCATTAGAAAATTTCTGCTTGGCATCCGTATATAGCTTTTCGCTTAATTCAATCGAAATAATTTTATTGAAATAACCTTTCTGAGCTTCAACCATCTCACCCAAATACGTACCTGTTTCCACAAGCACATTGTATTCGAATCTGTTCTGGTAATCCCGTATTATTTCCTGTTTTATAAAATGAGGTGGTGGAACGGGGCGGCCCTCTTTTTCCCATTCTTCGATTACTTTTTGTTGCTTTTTATTCGCTTTATACCGTTTATACCGCTCTGGTATCAAAAGATTTAATAAAGTATTTTTCATAGACTAAACAAAAATCAAAAAATGGTTCTTTATACTAAAAGCGGTATATAATTGCTCCATTGTTTTTCTTCAATTTGGTTTTCCGACAATTCCGCCGATACGATGTCGGAATCCAAACTGTTAAGAATTACTTTAACCGGTTTTTGTAATAAAGATATGTTCGCAGCAAATTCCGTCCGTATATAATTATCCGACCAACCAATCCATGTACTGCGCTCATTATTATACGATTCGGGTATTATAGTCTGTTCCGTGCCTAATTGCGATCGGTAAAATTCTTGTCTTTTCATATCCGATAAAGCGCGTAAACGATTGGTTCTTTCTTTGCGAATATTCTGAGAAACTTTTCCCGGAAAAATTGCCGCAGGTGTGTTTTCCCTTTCCGAATATGTAAAAACATGCAAATAAGAAACGGGAAGTTGATGAAGGAAATTAAATGTTTCCATAAAGTGTTCTTCGGTTTCACCCGGAAAACCTACTATTACATCAACACCAATACAGCAGTGCGGTATTTTTTCTTTAATCGTATGGATAAGATTATAATAATATTCCGCTTTATATCTTCTACGCATCATTTTCAGCATTTCAGGCGATCCGCTTTGTAAAGGTATATGAAAATGAGGTGCAATAATATGCGATTGCGCTACAAGGTTAATAATTTCGGGTTTCAACAGATTTGGTTCTATGGAACCTATACGAAAACGTGCTTTTGGTTTTAGTTGTTCAATTAAATGTAAAATATCGAAAAATCTTTCCCCATCATTGCTTTCATAATCGCCTAAATTAATGCCCGATAAAATAATTTCATGAAACCCCTCTTCTATCAGCGATTGAATTTTATGTTCGATGAGCGGAAAATCCATGCTTCTGCTTTTACCGCGTGCAAGAGGTATGGTACAAAAACTGCAATTATAATTGCAACCGTCCTGCAATTTTAAGTGTGCGCGTGTTCTGCTATCACCCTCTGCCGATCGGGCTTCTTCAAAACCTACATCTTCCAAATCGGAAACATATACTTGAGGAGTTTCTTTTTTTGAAAAATCTGTGATTAAATCATGTATCTTAAATTTTTCTTTACTGCCGAAGACGGCATCTACACCGTCTATAGAAGCAATTTCTTCAGGTTGTAATTGAGCATAACAGCCCGTTACACCAACAAAAGCGGAAGGGGATGTACGCAAAACACGACGAATGATTTTGCGGCATTCCGTATCGGCATTTTCGGTGACAGTACATGTATTGATAATAACTGCATCGGTCGGTTCGCCAAACTCTACAACGGTATGCCCCGATTGCTCAAATCTGTGACGCAATTCTGCACTTTCCGCGTAGTTCAACTTACAACCGAGTGTATAAAAACTGACATTCATATCATAATCAATGAGTTATAGTATACAAAATTACTCCATTGTTATAGTCGAATCATCATTGCGGCTATTTTTGTGCCGAAGTATTGAAAGGAAGTTTGATGAATACGATGGTGGAACAGTCTATTGCCGAGTTGAGTATAACGGTAACGGAAGAAATGACGGCACATTTGGAAGGACGTTTAATACATAGAGTACTTTCTACCTATTGGTTATGTTATTATGCCGAAGTTGTTGCCAGAAGAGCCATTGAACCGTATTTTGAACCGTATGAAAATGCTATCGGAGGTTTGGTGGAGATAAGGCATCATGCTATGGCTCCTGTTGGCGCTACGGTGCGTATTATAGCGAAGGTTACCGAAATGAAAGGCAAAAAGATCGTATGCGAAATCGAAGCGAAACATGGTGATCGGCTTATTGCTTCCGGTATGCAAATACAGATTGTATTGCCTGACATGGAAATAAAGAAAATGGTGGAAGATGCGTATCTGTATTAGACGAAACAAAATAGAGTATCAACTGTTTTGTTGTGAAATCTGATGAATACAATAATCAGTATATTGATTTTTACACTTTGTGTATCCGAACTTTCGGCTCAAACTCAAACTTTTCAAAAAAGTGTTGAGTTCTGTTCCGCTGGTTGGGGTATATGTTTTGCTAAAGCGATAGAGAGTAAAGAAGTGCTGCACTTCTTCGGTAGGCAAAGACAAAAAATCACTAATGATAAAGAAATTGATTTTGTGTATGCTATGGTTGAAAAAATGAAAAAGGATAAACCATATAGCAAAATGATACGGAAAAGTACACTAGTTGATGTAAAGACTATTTTTTTTGTTGCAAATGGTAATGGTTTCGATACTTTGGGCTTCGGTAGAGGAGGATTACTTCAGTATAACAGATTATATTATATAGTAGATAGTATTTTTTTAAAATATGTTTGTGATAAAGTGAGGAGGGTATTTAACGATAGCTTATGTTCAGTATATGAGATGAATGTAAAACATCTTTCTTATGATGATTGGAAGTCGAGGAATTATTACAAAAGATATGACAAAAGAGATGTGTATTTGGTTGAATACACAAAGGAGAATCTATCGGAGCACATGAAGCAATTGCATAAGGGTGAAAACAGACAAGTTTCAGACTATGATTTGATTATTCGAGAGTTGGGAAATCCTGATACGGAAAAAGAAACGGAAGAAAACATCTATGCGGGGTATACATACAACTGTAATCAAAGAGATGGTACATGCAAAGAAATAATGTGGATTCGGCTACATAAGGATAAACGATCACTGATTGATATAGAATTAGACATATGGAAGTAAAGTTATGAAAACAATCACAATCTTTTGCGGGTCGAGTTCGGGTACGCAACCGGATTTCAAAGATGAGGCATTTAATGTAGGTAAGGTACTGGCTTCGCAAGGAAAAGAGATAGTGTATGGCGGTGCGAAAATAGGGTTGATGGGTGCTGTAGCCGATGGTGCACTTTCTGTCGGCGGTATTGTAAAAGGTGTGATACCTGATTTTTTGAGTGATAAGGAAATTCGACATGATAATCTGACCGAATTGATAATTGTCGGAACAATGCATGAAAGAAAAATGCTTATGCACACTATGTCCGATGGTTTTATTGCCTTGCCGGGTGGTTATGGTACACTGGAGGAATTGTTTGAAATTCTTACATGGGCACAACTGGGCTTACATAATAAGCCGATTGGTGTGCTTAATGTGATGGGGTATTATGATGCCCTTTCATTAATGGTGAATACAATGGTTGAAAACGGTTACATAAACGGAGAGCATAAGGAACTTCTGCTCATTCATAACTCTGTTGAAGCACTTTTATCTAAAATGGAACATTTTGTACATCAACCCGGTATTAAGTGGATACATGAGGATGAAATATAACAGTTCGATCTTCAACGAAGGTTAAATCGTCTTTTTTCCTCTAATTTCGCATTGATGTGAAGGAAAATGTAATATGAGGATTGGTAAATAATGAATATTCTTGTTACGAATGATGACGGTATAGATTCACCGGGTATATATGCTTTGGTTCATGAGCTTCGTCGGATAGGTAATGTTATGGTCGTTGCACCCGATAGGCAACAAAGTGCAGTCGGTCACGCCCTTACGGTAAGCAGTCCGTTACGAGCCGTTCAATTTCATCGTAATGGTGAAATGTTCGGTTATGCCGTGAATGGTACGCCTGCCGACTGTGTAAAGTTGGGAATCAGTTCACTTTTGGATATAAGACCGGATATCGTTGTATCAGGCATAAACCATGGGGCTAATACCTCTATTAATATACTGTATTCCGGTACGGTATCGGCAGCAACGGAAGCGATGATGATGGGCATTCCGGCAATAGCTGTTTCACTTACTTCTTTCTCATATGATGCTGATATGTCGGCTGCGGCAATGTTTGCGAAAAAGATCGCTTTACAAATGCCGGAGATGAATATTCCGGCAGGCACGCTTTTGAATGTGAATGTACCTACCATACCTTTAGAAAAAGTAAAAGGTATGCGTTTTACTCGGCTCAGCAAATCTATGTGGGAAGATAAATATGAAAAAAGGTATGACCCAATGGAAAGGGAATATTACTGGATTAAGGGTACATATCACGCCATTGATGCTGATGGCATGACTGACGATGGCGCTTTAGCTGAAGGGTATGTTTCTATAACTCCGATTCATTATGAGATGACCAACGATAAAGTGCTTGAGCGGTTGCGTAATAGTGGAGTTATTCCATCTGTAACCTAGAATAGAGAAATATTTAACTATATGAAATTTTTGCTCTGAAAGTGTCTCCTTGAAATACGGCTATCCACCACTATTGTTGATACTATGAAAACGTTTCAGAATCTTACTATCTGTTTACTAAGTTTTTTCCTATTACTCTTTATACCTGCTTTTTCTCAAAAACAAAGCTCGGAAGCAAGTTTCGTCCCAAATGAAATAATGGTACGTATGCGTTCCGGTTATATGGATAAAGATAAAGTGAATGCTGAGTTGCATAGGATAGGATGTGAGGTAGTATGGCAGGTATTAAAACCGGAAGAAAGCATTACATTCAATCCGCTTTCTTTTTCTCAACGGTCAAATGCCACACGTAACACAAATTTGACAGAATTACGAGTGACGGAAGATTATGTATTAAGGACATTTAGAGTACGATATTCGGGAAATGAATCACCCGAAAGAATGTGTCGCTTATTAAAACTTAAAGTATCGGCTGTTGAAATAGCTGAACCTATTGCAATTGAATCGGTATTTACTGCCCCGAACGACAATTTACTCGATTCGCAAAAACCGAATTTGGATGTTATGAAGGTTCTGGAAGCATGGGAAATTACACAAGGTGATAGCAATTACATAATTGCGATTGTTGATAATGGAATTGATATAACGCATCTCGAGTTTGAGAATAAACTTGCGATAAATAATGCCGAAATACCGAATGATAATATAGATAATGATGGTAATGGATATGTCGATGATTATAAAGGTGTCAATTTAACATGGCGCGAGGATGGTTCCAATCCGAATCAATATTCGGTTGAGGATTCGCACGGTACACAAGCAGCAGGAAATGCTTGCGCTATGCCTGATAATAAAACGGGGGGAATCGGGACAGGATTCAGAAGTAAATTACTTGCAGTAAAAGCGGGAAAAATGGGTTCAACGGGGATATTTAACGGATATGAAGGGATAATGTATGCAGCAAAAAGAAATGTTCAGGTTATTAGTTGTAGTTGGGGAACGCCGAATTTTTATTCGGCAATAAACAATTCCATAATTCAGTATGCGATTAGTAAAGGTTGCGCGGTTGTTGCAGCTGCGGGAAATACATCGGATGATTCCATTTATTATCCTTCAAATTATAATGGTGTTTTAGGTGTTGGCAATTCGTATTATTATGATCAGAAAGCACTATCATCAACATACGGTGTGGGTTGTGATATTATGGCTCCGGGTGAAAATTTCTTTACGGTACTTCCGAATAATGCTTATGGTCAATTTAATGGTACATCCTCCGCATGCCCATTGGTTGCGGGCATAGTTGCAGTAACAATGGCAAAATTCCCCGAATATAGTGGTGTACAAATTTGTGAACATGTACGCAGAACCGGTGATAAAATGGACGAGGGTGGAAGACCTTTGGAATTTATTTTGCCGGAAAGAGTAAATATGTTGAATGCTATTACGAAAAACCCGTTTGGGCAAAGTGCTATTGTATATAATGATGCGGATTTTTATGTGAGAAAAGGACAAAATAATATCCTAACAAACAAATTTGAAATGAATGATACGGTAGATGTTGTAATAAAAGTGGAAAATAGACTTGCAAAAGCAACGGATATACGTTTTACGGCTTCCCAACCGTATAAAGAACAAGGTTCCATTACAATGGTGGATTCGGTTCATTCAGTAGGTTCAATGGAATCGGCTGAAAAAATTACATTACCTAAATTCAGCTTTGTGGTACAAAAAGCATCTTTAAAGCCCGAATTATTGCGTATATCTATTGAAGCCGCAACGCAAAAGCCTGATTTTTTCCTTATCAATTTTGTCCCTACGAATGATATGACCGATTTCTCTACCGACTCGCTAACAATAAGTGCAGGCGATAATGGGTATATAGGTTTTGCGGGGACAATTAATAATGAGGACAGAAGAGGAAACGGATTGGAGTTGACATCATACGGTAATTTTATTTATAATGGAAGCAATACATCAGCAAATAATAGTTCGGGATTTATTGTTACACATGCTGAAAGTACAAAAGCGGTAAGCGCATTTTCCAATTCATCGGATTTTAGAGTTACTCAAACTCTTTCAAGTAAAACGCCAACCATAAGAATAATTGACGATAGTGTAGCCGGAGAAAATACAAAAATCGGCATTGAAATATATACCGATTTTGCAGTGGACAGCAATATTCCGAATGCAATAAAAATAATCCACAGACTCAAGAACATGTCCGGTAAATCTTTGAACAATATTGCTCTTGGTTATTTTTTTGATTTGGATATAGGCCCTCAGGGAAGCGATAATAAAGCGGCCCTTTTTCCTGAAGCCATACCGGATGGTTGCATACCATGTGCTGCTGAAATTGTGTCTCGCGTAGGAATATATCCTTATGTCGGGTTTTCGGTTCGTTCGGAAAAAAATGAGGATGTTCCGGCAGCTGTCGGAGCAGCACAAGTATTGGATGATGATATTGTTTCTCTTCAAGAGAAAATTGCTCTCTTAAATAGTGGAACAGCCGTGCAAACATCAACAATAGGTGATATACAAGTGGCAATCGGAACGAAATTTACAGGTGCTATTGCTCCGAATGAAAATCGTTCTTGCGAAATATGTATGGGCTCGGCATGGACTAAAGGGGAACTTGCACAATCATTAAAAGATTGTATGACAACTATTACAAATATTAATGAATATATTCCCGAAAAAACAGTGTCGGTATTTCCGAATCCGGTTACACACACTTTGTATATAAGTACGAATGGAATATCGGAACATAAAGGAATAATAAGCGATTTATTCGGTAGAACGGTATATGAATTTTCGACTGTGTCAAGCGGTAATAATGCAACGGCAACAGTTCCGACGGAAGTGTTTCAGGCGGGTATTTATTTTGTAAAAATTGGTTCTTTCACGGAAAAAATAATTATTAATAAGTAAAATTCGATTAAATGTATTCATGACTATTAAATTTAATAGGTAATCGAGCGGATAATGTATAATCAATAAGGAAATATATGGAATTGCCTATTGTAATCTTAAAGGGTAGTCGGCGACGATTAAAGCAAGGTCATTTGTGGATTTTTCGAGATGAAATTGAAAAACCGAGCCAAGGGTTGGAAGCCGGCAA
>JALHLL010000012.1 GCA_022844575.1 bacterium | reverse complement strand
AGAGAGAATATACTCTATGGCAACCATTATGCCCAAGAAAGCGAAATATGGAATGCTGCTGAGCTTGCCAATGCTGCTGAGTTTATAAAGAACTTTCCGGACGGATTGGAGACTATTGTCGGTGAACGTGGTGTAAAATTATCGGGCGGACAAAGACAAAGAATAGCAATAGCTCGTGCAATCTTAAAAAACCCGCCTATTCTTATTCTTGATGAAGCGACAAGTTCTCTTGATTCCCATAGCGAAGAGTTAATACGGCAAGCATTGGAGAATTTAATGAAAGGTAGAACAACCATTATCATTGCACATCGTTTATCAACTATTCGTCAATGCGATTCCATTGAGGTATTTTCCAAAGGCACTATTATAGAATCGGGAACACATGAGCAGTTAATAAAACTTGGCGGAACATATGCCTCTTTATGTGCCTTACAATTTGTGGAATAAAAATAAAAAAAACAGATGTTTTCTTTCCTATATTTTTAGTTGATTGCAGCTATTTGTAATTCAAATACAAAAGCTGTACCTACACTTGCCGAATTATCACACCACAAACTACCTTTCATTTCTTCCGTAAGCATTTTTGCAACGGAAAGTCCTAATCCTGTAGAAGTTTCTCCTCCGGTAGGTTGAGCGGAAAGTTTTTGGAATTTTCCGAAAAGTTTATTTTTTTCTTCATCATTTATTCCGGGTCCTTCATCTTTTACATAAATCTGCACCATATTCTCTTTTACAACAGAATATATCAAAACCGTTGTGCCTAAAGGAGAATATTTTATTGCATTGGAAATTAAATTATCCAATACTTGTTCCGCAGCTATTGAATCCGCACGTACCGCGGGTAAATCCGACATCAAGTCATTTATAATTTTTATTGATTTTGTCTCCGCTCTCGCAATATTTTCATCAAGCACATTCTTTAAAGTATGTGCAATATATACGGGTTCCAAAACAAGATTCATTCTTCCCGATTCCAAAGCATGAATATCGAGCAAATTAGCAATAATACTATTCATCCGGCGTGCTGTTTTGGTTATTCCCTCAAGCATTCTCTCCGATTCCTGTACTGAAATTTTACTGCTGAATCTTCTTAATGAATCGGCATTAAGAACAATGGAAGCAAGCGGATTTTTTAAATCGTGAGCAACAACACCTATAACATTGTTTTTGGCATTATTGGCTAATTGTAATTGCTCATTTAATAATTCCACCCTTTCAATGGTTTGCGATAGAGACATATTGGCACGTGTCAACTCATCAATCATAAATTCTTTTTCTTCGGCACGCGCTCTTTCTACAGCAAGTTCCTTTTCTTTCTCTGCATTTTTAAGAATAAATTCTATTTGCGCAGTTTTTTTCTTTACTTCCGTACTACGCACCTCTTTTTCTATTTCAAAATGCAGCTTATAGTGTTTAATACTTTCCGCTAAGCGGTTTTGCGATTCATATAAGAGTGCAAGTTGTTCGTAGCATGTTATAAGATGTTGTTTATTTCCTACCTCCTCGCTAATGGCCAAGCCCTTCAACAAATACTCTTCGGCAAGAATTTCATCATCATCATAAGCCAAACGTTTTGCATAACAAACACCTATGCTCGCCATACGCAGCCCTATACCGCGTTTATTTTGTAATTCCGTTTCTATTGCAAGCGATTTTAACAAGTATTCCAAAGCGGTCTCATAATCCTGTAAAAAAATATACATATCGCCTATATTGCCCATCACGATAGAAGTTCCCTGCTTATAATTCAATTTTTCATCAATAGCCAACGATTTGAGTAAAAATTCGATTGCCTCATTATGTTTATTTTGCAAACCTTTTACCGTAGCAATATTATTATAGATTTTTGCTATTGGACGCAGATTGTTTAAGCGTTCTTCTATTTGCAGCGATTCGAGCAAGTATTCTAACGATTGGTCAAGGTTTTCGTTGTACATATGTACAATGGCAATATTCATCAAACGCGATGACTTGCCTCTTTCATCTCCAATCTCTATATCATAATTCAGTGCTGTCATAAATAAGTCGAGTGCTTTCGAGTATTCGCCGAGTTTTCCGTGTAAAAGTCCAATATTATTAAGCCACATTGCAATACCGCGTTTATTATTCACTTCGGTATCCAATTCAAGTGCCTTTTCATAATATTCTAACTCTTCCGCCATTTTATATTGATCTGCCCTCAATAAACCGAAATTTCCATACGCCCTTGCCTGACTGATAATATTTCCGGTCATTTCACTCAGATTCAGTCCTTTAGTAAAGTACTCTTCCGTTTTATCGAATTGACCGAGATAACGTGCATGCGTACCCAAGACATGATAGTTAAAAGCGAGTACATCTATTATATTGTTAATCGGTGCTTTATTGATACCATCACTACTGTCGAGATTCTGTTCATATTCATTATCATGTACACATAACTTTTCCAGAATCTCCGTCGCCATAGATAAAGCTTCATCATAGTTACCGACTGCATTGTGGTTATTTGCAACAAATAAATCCTCGTTTAATGTATCAAGCTCTTCCTGTGTTAAGAAAGAATTGATAATAATAGGTGTTCCATCACTGTAGTATAATTTCTCATTCATATCATCTTCAACAAGAGTTTATTGGTATTCATCCATTTCTCCATACACAATGCTTCGGTTATTCTATAGACGCATCGAACTTACGATAAAGTACAAGTGTGTATAAGTTTCCTCTATTCGCGTCCATACCTAATCATTTGTAAACATTTTTCAACACTCAATATACATCTTTCATTAATAATCCTCCATTTCATTCAGCAAAACTTTTAGTATCGAATTGCCAAGTCATAACAAAGTTCCGCAAGTCTATTATCTATAACCTACTTTACGCTATTCATTGCTTACATACTCTTAGGATATGTTTTGTTTTCGGAATTATGGAGTGGTTATTGCAACAGAATCAAATGAACTTACCTAATTTTGATACGATGTACGTCATGAGCAACTATGTGGCATGATGGTTGTTATTAACCGAACAAACTTTACTCAAATCAATACACCTAAGCATAATGGCTAAGACAAAATCCACCTCTACGAAAACAATCAAGAATCAATCCCAATCCATGCAATATGTATCCGATGTGCCGGAATTGCTCACCAGAATTCAGGCGCGTAATATTACTATAGGAGTAGTCGGCTTAGGATATGTAGGATTACCTCTCGCTGTCGAATTTGCCATGAAAGGCATTCAGACAATAGGTATTGATATTGACGACCGAAAAATAACGGCATTACGCAATGGCGAAAACTACATTCAGGATATCCGCTCGGAAAACGTAGCACAATGTGTTGCCGAAAAAACCTTAACAGCTACAAACGATTTTTCCGTGTGTGAGCAATGTGATGTTATTTTTATTTGTGTACCTACGCCTTTTACACCGAATAAGGAACCGGATATCTCCCATATTGTACATGCAACGGAGGAAGTGGCAAAATCATTAAGGGCAGGACATATTGTTATTCTTAAAAGCACAACATTTCCGGGTACAACAACAAAGTATGTACAACCATTGTTAGAGAAAAACGGATTAAAAGCCGGAAAAGACTATTTCCTTTCATTCTCACCGGAACGTATTGACCCGGGTAATAAGGTATGGCATACAGGAAATACACCGATTGTAGTTGGTGGGGTAAGTAAGGATTGTACAACTCTCTCTGTCGCCATTAATGAAATCATTATCGAGAAAGTAATTCCTGTTACTACGCCGGAAGTTGCAGAAATGGAAAAATTACTCGAGAATATTTTCCGTAGCGTTAATATTGCTTTGGTTAATGAGCTTGCCCAGCTCTGTGATAGAATAGGTGTTAATATTTGGGAAGTTGTGGAAGCGGCTTCCACCAAACCATTCGGCTTTATGCCATTTTTTCCGGGTCCCGGCATTGGCGGGCACTGCATTCTCATTGACCCGTATTACCTTTCATGGATGGCACGTGAATTTGATTTCGTGACCAATTTTATCACACTTGCCGCCGAAGTAAATGAGTCCATGCCATTTTATGTACGTTCAATGATAGAGCGCGAAGTGGCAAGACAACCCGTCACATTGGAGAAAGCAAAAATCTTATTGCTCGGAATGGCGTTCAAACGCGATGTGGACGATTTGCGCCACTCACCTGCCTTAAAAGTAGCTGAACTACTCTTCGAAGACGGCATCAAGAATGTAAGCTATTATGATCCATATATTCCCGAAACGGATATTCACGGAAGAATCGTTAAATCCGAGAAGAGACTAACACCACAAGTATTGGAAAAGTATGATGTTGTTGTTATCACAACCGATCATTCTTCTTTCGACTATGACATGATTGTAAAACACAGCAATGTTGTTATTGATACGCGCAATGCTTGTAAAAATGTAAAGGGAGCAAAGAAAAAAGTACGTTTACTCGGCGAGGGTAAGCGATAAAATCGGGTATTTTCCCTTTTTCGATACATCAATTAAACACCCGAAATACAATCAATGAAAAAAGCACTTATTACAGGCATTACGGGACAGGACGGCTCATACTTAGCGGAATTTCTATTGGCAAAGGGATATGAGGTACATGGCATTATACGTCGTGCCAGCACCTTCAATACCCATAGAATAGACCATATTTATCTTGACCCTCATGAGAATGGCGCACGTTTACGTTTGCATTATGGCGATTTGAGCGATCCGGGTATTATGACCGAAATCATGTATAATACGATACCTGATGAAGTGTATCACCTTGGAGCTCAAAGCCATGTTCGCGTCTCATTCGATATGCCGGAATATACGGGTAATGTAACAGGACTTGGCACAACACGTATTCTCGAAGCAATCCGAAGAAGCGGTATAAAAACCAAGTTCTATCAGGCATCCACCTCCGAACTATTCGGTTCGGCAATGCCACCACAGTCGGAGCTTACCCCCTTTCAGCCGCAAAGCCCTTATGCGGCAGCAAAACTATATGCGTATTGGTTAGTGGTTAATTATCGCGAAGGGTATAATCTGTTTGCAAGTAATGGTATTCTGTTTAACCATGAAAGCCCGCGACGTGGGGAAATTTTTGTAACGAGAAAAATCACCCGCGGCATTGCACATATCTTATCGGGAAAACAAAAAACACTCTATTTGGGAAATCTCGATTCCAAAAGAGATTGGGGTTTTGCACCGGAATATGTGGAAATGATGCAATTGATTCTTGAACATGATACTCCCGATGACTTTACCGTCGGCACGGGCGAAAGCCACACAGTACGTGAATTTGTCGAAAAATCATTTTCATATGCCGGTGTGGAAATTGAATGGGTAGGAGAAGGAACTGAAGAAAAGGCGATTGTAAAAAGTCTTGATGAAAAATACTCTTTGCCGATAGGCACGGTTGTCGTAGAAATTGACCCACGTTATTTCCGACCCACTGAGGTGGATTTTTTACAGGCGGATATAAGTAAAGCGCGTAGGGTTTTAGGGTGGGAGCCGCGTGTTACATTTACAGAATTGGTGGAAATAATGACCGACCATGATATGATGTCATGCGGTTTATCAACCCCGCAACGCGGAATAAATGCCGTAAAAGCAAAAGGGTTCGGATGGACGGAACATGGTACGGCTAAAGAAATTGTAGGGAATGCCGGATAACAATATAGGCACTACATTAACGGTAATGAGTTTTGTTCGGATATGGAACATAATCCTACCTTAAAAGATATAGCAAAACTCTTTCTAAAACTCGGAATAATCGGCTTCGGCGGTCCGGCCGCGCATATCGCAATGATGCGAAATGAAGTTGTTGTACAAAGGAAATGGCTTACAGAGCAGCACTTCCTTGATTTGTTAGGTGCGACAAATTTAATTCCGGGACCTAATAGCACCGAAATGGCAATACATATAGGTCGGGAAAAAGGCGGCTGGAAAGGATTGATAATTGCAGGATTATGCTTTATTCTGCCTGCGGTTTTCATAACGGGTTTTATTGCAGTACTGTATAATCATTACGGAAAAATTCCAGAAATACAGCCCTTTATTTACGGTATTAAACCCGCCATTATTGCAATAATACTCGGAGACATTTATCCTTTAGCAAGAAAATCCCTAAAAACAACTGAATTGGCAATTACAGGGCTTTTGGTTCTTATCGGCTCCTTATTCAAATTCAATGAAATTTATTTGATGTTCGGAGCAGGTTTTGTGGCTCTATTTCTGCACTCATTCCGAAATACGAGAGGATTACATAAAAATGCCTTTTTTCTTCATGCTCTCGTACAAATAAACTATCCGCCGAACACTTCTGCCGAAAACATACATTTGTTCTGGATTTTTCTAAAAATAGGTGCAATTCTTTATGGAAGTGGTTATGTGCTTTTTGCTTTTCTTGATGCCGAATTAGTTACAAACGGATTATTACATAGAAAACAATTAATTGATGCCATTGCTGTAGGGCAGTTTACTCCGGGGCCTGTTTTTTCTTCCGTCACCTTTATAGGGTATCAAATAAATGGTTTAGCAGGTGCATTAATTTCAACAATAGGCATTTTTTTTCCTTCCTTTATTTTTGTAGCTCTGCTTAATCCTATTGTCAAAAAAATGCGTAATTCTGAGTACTTTTCTACTTTTCTTGATGCCGTGAATATTGCCTCCATTGCAATTATACTCTCCGTTTGTTATGCTATGGGTACAGAAGCAATAAACGACTGGAGAACAATAATAATAGCCCTTGTAAGTATTATTCTCACCATATGGTTCAGAACAATAAACAGTGCTTTTATAGTTGCGGGCGGCTCATTGCTTGGTTATCTATTATACTTGATATAACCCACACCGAGTATATATGCTAAATATACTGTAAGCATAAACTTATGCATCAAGCACATAACTTCCCCATTTTTCAAACTATGTATTGCTCCTATGAATATTTTATTTATTTTAGTTGTGTTCGCTGACTGCTGCTGTGTTACTTATTAAGCTTCATGATCCATACATTGTGTTTGGCAATAAAGCTCGCACTGATGAATACGACGGTACTATAGTGTATTATTCATTTTTTCTATTATGTACTGCATCCTAATTTATTTCTCATAAGGAATATATGCACATGAAAATATTTCTTCTCTACTTATTATTACTTTTATCAACATCGTCCGATATGTTTTCACAAGTTCATTGGTCGCGTGTTACAGATACTGATTACGGATATAAAACAATAAGTCAAGTTGTCATTAATAAAGTTGTTGGATCAGGACAGTTTTTAGTTGCCACCGGCTTTAGAAAAGAATCAAAAAAAGTGGGTCCGTATATCATGGATACTGCACTAACACAGTACTTCGGTATTTCACAAGATAGCGGAAGAACCTGGCAAAGTATCGAACCCCCTATCTATTCTCCCAAGACACAGTCATACACTAGAATCGAACAAATCGTTGTGCTTGATTCTCTTAATCTCATCGCTTGCGGAGGGCTATCCACCACGCAGAAAAATCATCTTCTGCGTTCCTCTGATGCTGGAAAATCATGGGTAACCTTTGCTGATAGCTTCAAAGGAACTATTCATAATCCCAGAATCAGTTTTTATGATAGTAAACGAGGAGTAATGGTAAGCGGATTTGAATTCACTTTTTATCGTACAGATGACGGAGGAAAATCATGGACTTCATACTCCGCACAACATCATATCGATACTTTGTTTTACGATTATTATAATCATCCGGTATGGATTGATTCGATGACGATCTTCAACTACAATTACAATCGATCAAGGGATAGTCAGATTCTTTTCCCGCATGTTTTTAGGACATTTATCTCTACGAATGCAGGGCAAACATGGAAACAACTTGGCTGTACCATTAAGGGATATGAGGGTGACTCAAGTACACAATCACATTTCTTAGAGGTTTTTTTTCCGACTCCTGAGAAGGGCTACGCTGTCGGCCGTGTAAACAAGGATGGAAATTGGTTAAATGCTGTTTTTATAACCTCTGATAAAGGAATGTCATGGAACATAGTAGATTCAATCAATATAGTATCAGGAAATAACTACATCCGTGGTAAAACATTCGGTCAAGATACCTTTATTTATATGACCGGAGGGGGAAAAATCCGTCAGACAAATGATGGTGGAAAATCCTGGAAATTCATAGTTGAGAAAAACATCATTAACCACTTGATCAACTTCGATGAAAGATTAAACACTTGCTATTTTTATACTCCTAATAATGCAGTTGCATTTTCAAGTATTTTCTCAAGCGATGGTTCTGTTGTTAATAACCCTGCCATATACAAATTAGAGCAGGGCATTTCAGATATTGATAATCCGTACATTGATGCTCAGATAAATGAGACACACTCAGTGTACCTGTACAATGTCTATCCTCAACCCGCAAAAGATAATATTACACTTCAGGTATATGCTCTACCTCAATCCGATGGTCTTACATTAAAACTCTATAATTCATACGGTGTAGAAGTCGCCGATTTTACACATCAGCTCCAGGAAACCCCATCTTTCTTCGGATGGAAATCCGTTTCCATTCAAATACAGAATATTCCAACCGGCGTATATATCGCTCATATAAAGGGGAATAGTATTTCTCGCTCAATATCTATTTTGATTGTAAAGTAGTTACGGACGAGACATTTCTCAGAAGTTCTTCCTGATACTATCAAACTTTGATGCAATACAAAGCTTATAATATGTTATAAAACTATCTGAATCATTTGTTTATATATAAAATAAAACCTCCTGCCGATAATCTCGACAGGAGGTTTTATTTTTGAACGATGTTTTTGGTGCTTTAAGCGCGTGACAAGGCATGTCGGAGCGATAAACCGCCAACCGTGCCAAATCCCGTTAAAAACATTAACTGAAATGGTATTGCAGCTATTTCAAGAAAAAAAGCCGAGGCGGCTATACCGCCAATAAAATATAAAGTAAACAATAGCTCTATAATTACTCCGCCGCCAATTTTACGTTGAACATATTTTTTCTTTTTCCATTCATCATTATTTGCAACAATCTTATACTTAGGCGTGCGCTTAAACTCCGACTTTTTGCCGGTTAGTGCTTCGAATACCGCCTTTGTATTATTAACCGCAAAACCCATACTCCCTGCCATAAATACCGGGAACAACATTAAACGGCGTTGCCAATCCAAGTGTATGGCTTTTTGGGCATATAAGTAGAATAAAAATGTACTGATGGATGCCAATACGAATATAGACATCAATGTAAAGTACGGATCATAAACTCCATCTGTTGTATTTTTAATAAATACCAATGGAACATTCAGCATTGCCACCATTATGATAAACGGGAACACGATATTACTGGTAAGGTGTACCGTACATTCCAATTTTACATTAAGTGACAAATCCGATTTCCAAACCGCAGGCAAAAGTTTTTTTGCTGTTTCCACTGCACCTTTTGTCCAACGGAATTGCTGTGTTTTAAGTGCATTGATATCCGCAGGCAATTCTGCCGGCGATGTCACATCATTAAGGAACATAAATCGCCATCCCTTTAATTGGGCTCTGTAGCTTAGGTCAAGGTCTTCGGCAAGTGTATCTGCATGCCAGTTTCCTGCATCTTCAATGGTCTTTTTACGCCATATACCGGCAGTACCATTGAAGTTAATAAAAAATCCCGCTTTGTTCCGTACCTGTTGCTCAATCACAAAGTGACCATCAAGAGCAAGTGCTTGAGCGCGAGTAAGAAAAGAATAGTCTTCATTAAGGTGTTCCCAACGTGTTTGCACCATACCGATATTTTCATTTTGAAAATGCGGTACCGTTTTTTCGAGAAAATCGGGGTTCGGTACAAAGTCGGCATCGAAAATGGCAACAAATTCACCACGAGCCATTGCTAAACCGTTTTTGAGCGCACCTGCTTTATATCCCGTGCGGTCAATACGATGAATATGTTTAATATCGAAGCCCTTAGCCGCGTATTCCTCAACAAGACGACGTGTCACTTCCACCGTTTCATCGGTAGAGTCATCAAGTAATTGGATTTCCAATTTTTCTTTCGGATAACGGATGTCGCAGACAGCGTTCACAAGACGCTCCACAACATAAACTTCGTTAAATACCGGTAGTTGAACCGTTACCAAGGGCAACTGATCCGGCATTTGATGGGGGGGGATAACGCTTACGCCGCTACGAGTTTTGTGATAATAGTAAATCATCACCAGCCCATGCAGACCGAAAGCGAACAGAATTGTGAGGGATAGAAAGTAGAGAAGTAATAACGCACCTTCCATTTGGAAAGATCACCTATACCTTTCAGTTGGTTGTGTAAAAAAACACATTGTTTTTTTATTGTGATAACGGCACCTTGCCGCTACCGAATATTAATTTTCTTTATCACCAGCCGGAAACGACTGAAAGCAGTATATCTTCGGCTATCTGACGCAATGCTTTGTTAATTGCCTCATTTTTAGCGGGAATACCTCCCGCTACCTCGAATATCTGCGTATTTGTAATATCTTTAGTTATAAAGTTCCTTTTTTTTACCATATCGTACAATTCCGCCTTTACCGTCACATTCACCCGTCTTTCACTTTCCACTTCCCCTTGCCGTATATTAATTGCCGTTTCATTAATGGCAGTTATTATCGTTGTCAACTTTGCGTCGCCGCGTTGTTCCGTAAGTGTAAGAGAATTGTCATTTCTGAATCTCTCTACAAGCGATTGTGTCAGTATATCACGAAACTGAGGTATTCCTTGCCCGCTATTATCGGTTGTTGTTTGTATAACAACCGTTTTCAGATGTGGTGGCAAATTACCCCCACCGGTAAACGAATAGCACCCATAGCACAATGGACACGCTAACAAGATGCAAATTATGGAAACTAAATGAAGCGTTCTATTACGGAAATGTGAATTTATGTTCATCCTATTTTCTTAACCCCTTATAAACCGTATTCCGAAGGCAAAACATCATGAACATAGGGGTTATGTTTTTTTTCATAACCGATGGTTGTAGCTTCACCATGACCACTCAGAACGATTGTTGCACCATCGAGTGCAAAAAGTTCTTTACGAATGGATGACAACAATTCATTATGATTTCCACCGGGCAAATCGGTTCTACCTATGCTTCCCGCAAACAATGTGTCTCCGGCAATAAGAATTCCGGCACTCTTATCATAGAAACATATACTGCCTTCCGTATGTCCCGGCACATGTTTTATATCAAAAAACCATGAACCCGATTCCACCGTATTTTCTTCAGTTAACTTTTCTGAATCGGTAATTGCTCCAATCGTAAAGGGCAGTGCCCACATCGTATAGTCCATAGGACTAAGTAAACGATATTCATCTGCCGGATGTATATACACCGGAATTGAATATTTATGTACATAGAGCGATGCTTCCGCCGTATGATCCCAATGAGAATGCGTAAGATATAACCCTGTAAGGGTCAATGAGTATTCACTAAGAACTTCATCAATTATTTGCAAGGAACCGAAGGGAGCATCAAAAAGAATGGCACTTTTTAAGGTATCATCAATACACATATAACACCATGTCATTACCGGCCCTGATTCGACGGCAATGATACGACGGTTTTCGTCATGCGGCAGACGATACTGTAAAACGTTTGGCATAAATAATTACACAGAAAATAACTGCTACCCAAAATTACTAAAAGAAACGAATTACGGGTACGATAATACACGTACAAAGCAAATTAGGTGTAAAAGGGGGATACGTATTTTCAACAAATTGTATCTTTGTCATACTAATTCAGTGTAGTTTTTGATGTAGTAGTACAAAAAACTTTTCATATCTGTATGAAAGCCGATGTACTCTGTTATTCGGCAACATTTGTTTACAAGATAATAGTTAACACTATACCCATTTGCACACATAATTTCTTATTCCACTTGAATTCTTCTCTTCAACAATTACATTCCTTCTATTCCGAGAAACAACTTGGCTGTATAAACGAGAATGAAAATCTTGTTTTTCGTTTATTTGCTCCACGCGCTCATAAAGTTCAAGTCATCTTCTTCGAGGAGTACAATCATGAATCAGGCGCGGAGTTTCCGATGAAATGTGATGAAAACGGAGTATGGGAATTTAGTATGCCTCTTTCAAAAAAACCGAAATACTATGGATATAGAGTATTTGGCAATGAAGAGAAGCCGGAACATTTTGATAGCTCCGTAATAATAGCCGACCCGTATTCTCATGCTGTTGTCACCCATAATACACACCGCCATTCGGCAAAATCCATCATTATTGATACATCATATGATTGGTCGGACGATACATATGTGACACCTGCTGACCATACTACGCTTATTATCTATGAATGCCATGTACGCGATATGACCGCACATGCAAGCTCCGGCATAGCGCAGCGGGGTACATATAAAGGATTTGTCGAACCACATAAAAAAGGCGGCATCTCCTATCTGAAAAATCTTGGCATCAATGCGGTTGAATTGCTTCCCGTGCAGGAATTTTCCAATCTCGAACCGCCGTATAATCTATCTGAAACAAAAAATGTATCGGGAACGGTGAATACGTGGAATCCCTATTCACGCAATCACTGGGGATATATGACAAGTTTTTTCTTCGCACCTGAGTCATACTATGCCTCCGACGGTAATCTTACACCCAATGAGTATAGCGGCATATATGGCAATGCCGTACGGGAATTAAAAGATATGATTAAGCAATTACATAAGGAAAATATCGCCGTCATTCTCGATATAGTTTTTAATCATGTGTCGCATTACGATGAAAATCCCTTAAAGTTTTGCGATAAATTCTACTATTTCCATTGTAATGAAAACGGTGAATTTATAAGTACATCCGGTTGCGGTAATGACTTTCGTACCGAAAGCCCTATGTCCCGAAAACTGATTCTTGATTGCATTAAGTATTGGATAGAAGAATATAATGTTGATGGTTTCAGATTCGACTTGGCTTCCATGATTGATACGGAAACATGCAGACAGATTATACAAACGGCACAATCATTAAAACCGAATATTATACTCATTGCCGAACCATGGGGCGGTGGTAAATACGATATTGAACGTTATGCCCAGCTCGGTTGGAAAGCATGGAACGATTTATTTCGAAATGCAATAAAAGGACAAAATCCGTATAATGAGCAAGGGCTTATTTTCGGACAATTACAAGGCAACAATTCCGCCGAATCGCTCGAGACTTTACTGAAGTCATCATCGGAGCAAAAGGGCTTTCCGTTCCCTTCGCCTATTTATTCGGTTAATTATTTGGAATCACATGATGATATGACAATAGGCGATTTTATACGTATTGCCTCCAATGAAGTGCAGGAAACAAAAAAAATACTTGATAGGGAAGTACATTGTCGCCTTACCCCGCAGCAAATGAAATATAATAAACTTGCCGCCTTATTGTTGTTTGTTTCACAGGGCATTATTATGATTCATGAAGGACAGGAGTTTGCACGAAGCAAAGTAATTCAATTTCAGGAAGGAATTGACGACGATTATGTACAAACAATGGATCACAATAGTTATAATAAAGATAATGCTACCAATTACTTGAACTATACCGATTCGGAACTTAACAAGGAATTATGGTCATATTATAAAGGACTGATTTCCTTACGAAAAAAATTCTCTCGTTTTTTTGGTAAATGCAAAGCGGAAAATAGCACAGTACGATTTAGCGAAGCTAATCATAGAATAGAGCTACTTATAAAAAACGATGTTCCTTCGGAAAAATATTCGGAAGCGTTGGTACTCATAAATGTAAATGATTATAAACAATGGAAATACAGTATAACGGAAGGTGAATGGGATTGCTTCGTTAATGAAGACAGTGCCGAAGCTGCTTCTTTTTCTACCGTAAGCAAGGTCATTATCATTCCACCGATAAGCGGAATGATTTTACTCCGATAAATATTTTATTTATTATCATTAGCAATACATCACACTTATCACATATCGTCGATATGGAACTATACGATTTTCTCTCATCTTTTCACACAATAAAACGAGATGATTACGATAAACTGAAAAAGAACCTAAAAACAGTATCATTCTCAAAAGGGGAAAATATTACCGTACCCGGTCTGATACAGAAAAATCTTTATTTTGTTCAAAGCGGTGTACAAATGTCCTTTACGGAAACGGACAAAAAATTACACGTTATTGCCTTTACTTATTTTCCGAGTTTATGCGCCATACCCGAATCATTCTTTTTTCAGAAACCTTCCCCTCATTTTTTAACTTGTTTAACCGACAGCTCTTTTGAATATATTTCATTCAATGAGCTTCAATCTCTTTTCGATCAGTCACAATCTCTTGAACGTTTATTCAGAAAGATTACGGAATATGTTCTGGTAGGAATATTACAAAGGCATGTGGAATTACATTCTTTAACAATAGAAGAACGTTTCAGAGTATTTTGTGAACGGAGTCCGCATTTATTACACCTTGTGCCTCATAAATATCTTGCCTCATACCTACATATGGATGCCACCAATTTCAGTAAATTGTTTAATACTATTAAGGTATAACGTATTGGTATAAACCAAGAATATTCTTAATACTATTAACGAATTTTGCTCTGTTCACACTATACGGAGCATATATGAAAATCCCTTGGCTCGATAAAAACGATTATCCCTTCCTGTCACATTATTATCGGGTAAACGGTTATAATCTTCATTATATTGATGAGGGAAAAGGTGAAACAATTCTCTTTGTACACGGCACTCCCTCATGGAGTTTCGATTTCAGAAATATTATAAAATCACTCAGTAAAGACTTTCGTTGCGTTGCTATCGATCATATCGGTTTCGGTTTATCGGATAAACCGGATCATTATGATTACTCCGTACAGCATCATAGCCGTACACTTGAACAATGTATAGAACATCTTAATTTGAACAATATAACTCTTGTTGTACATGATTTCGGCGGACCTATCGGACTTTCATGCGCAATACGGCAAAACGAACGTATAAAAAACATAGTCATTCTCAATTCATGGTTATGGAGCAGCAAACAGGAACCCGACTTTATTACATTTACCTCAGTTCTAAGAAACCCTTTATTACCATTTCTCTATCGTTATCTAAACTTTTCCGCACGTTTTCTTCTTCCTTCTTCATTCGGCAAGCAGAAGCCCTCAAAAAACATACTGAACCATTATACAAAACCGTTTGAAAACAGCAAACAAAGAGAAGGAACATTAGCTTTTGCCCGGTCTTTATTAAACGATCAGGATTGGTTTGAAGAATTATGGGATATGAAGGATACAATTTGCCAAAAGCCGACTTTATTCATTTGGGGAATGAAGGATTCCTTTATCAAACCACACTATTTGGAGAAATTCAAAGGCGGATTTCCTAACTCTTCATGCGTTCAACTTCAAGATGCGGGTCACTTTCCACAAGAGGAGGAGCCGGACATTGTGTCCGAATCAATACGACGTTTTTTGGAGATAAACGGATAAATATTTTCTTCTTGTCATATCATACATATCGCTCTAAAAACTCAACGACTACAGTATCCTTACTTTCACGCAATTGTTGTACATCGCCCTCAAAACATACCACACCTTTATCAAGCAATGCTACACGGTCGGCTATTTTGAAAACGGAAAACATATCATGTGTAATAACAACGGATGTCATCTTAAAGTTTTGCGCCAATTCAGCAATAAGTTGATCTATCTGTTCGGATGTAACAGGGTCAAGCCCTGTTGTCGGCTCATCATAAAATACATAGTCAGGGCTTCCGACCAAAGCACGTGCTACACCGACACGTTTACGCATACCGCCCGATAAATCCGACGGTTTTTTATCGCGTAATATCATCCATTCCTTTGTAAACCCTTCTGCAGATGAGGTAGGTAATAAGCCGACAGCTGAAAGTACACGCTGTGCTTCCTTCATCAAACTGTTCATATCCCTTTCGCCATGTTCCCATTGGCTTATTACCACATTTTCAAAAACGGTTAATGAGTCGAATAATGCTGCTCCTTGAAATACATATCCTACGCGTCTTCGTAAAGCAAATAATTCGTCTTTGGTAAAGTTCAGAACATTCTTACCATCCACTTCCACATATCCTTCATCGCCTTCCAAAAGCCCGACAACATGCTTCAACAATACACTTTTTCCACAACCCGATTTACCGATTACACAGAATGTTTCACCATCCTTAATCGAAAGGTTTATACCGTTTAATACTTGTTTTTGTCCGAATGCTTTACGGAGATTGTGAATTGTAATCATAAAAAATTATTGTAAATACATTTCCGCACGGCGGTCTTTAAAAATATCGTTAATGGAGTTAAATGCTTTATCACGGGTTTTGGAAGGATTTATTATTCCTTTAATAATAGCATCTCCGTTTTTCTCCGCCTTTGCTATTATTGTTCCATTATATCCCCATAGAGCGGATTCTCCCTTAAATACTAATTCTTCTTCTTTATTTTTTTCCGTACCATAACGGTTTGCAACCGCCATATATACCTTGTTTTCCAAAGCGCGACACGGCATGGCAATGTGCCATACATCCGTTACCAAATTGGATGGGCATACAATTATATCCGCCCCTTGCAATGCTAATGTTCTTGCACTTTCCGGAAAACGCCAATCGTAACAAATCATGATACCGATTCGTACATTTTTTTCTTTTTCCTCGACAACGAAAAAGCCTGTATTCCCTTGCTCAAAGCATAAAAACTCTTTGTAAAACAAATGGGTCTTTCTATAAATAATCGGTTTTTCCTTTTCGGGGGATAATAAAACCGCCGAGTTATACATAACATTATTATCTCTTTCGGCAAATCCTATTATTACGATCGAGTTCTTTTCACGCGCTTGGTCATGAAAATTCTTTATTATCTCGCTTTCTTTATCGAGCGCAAGCGGTAATAATATATCTTTCGATGTAAAAAGGTAACCCGTTGTACATAATTCGGGAAAAACAATAATATCCGCTTCCGTTGATTGAATGGCAGAACTTATCATTTCGCAATTCACATCAAGTTTGCCCAAAATCGGATTACATTGTATTAGAGCTACGGTAAGTTCCACAAGCGACTCCCTCTCTCTTTCTACAGATTGAATTGCCGAGAGACAATAATATTCATCGAAATATCAAGAGCAACCGCCGAATGTGTAATAGCACCTACCGAAACATAATCAACACCCGTTTCGGCATATTCCCTAATATTATCCAAGTTAATACCACCGGATGCTTCCGTTTCAAATCTTCCGTTCACCATCTCGACCCCCTCACGCACTTTGTCGGGTGTAAAGTTATCAAACATAATACGAGTGATGCCCCCCACTTGTAAAACGCGAGCAACATCCGCCAATGTGGCTGTTTCCACCTCTATCGGCAAAGGATACCGCTCCGTTTCTCTCATTATGATTTCAATGGCTTTTTCTATGCTACCCGCAGCCGTAATATGATTATCCTTTATCATTACCATATCAAATAAACCGTATCTATGATTAGTAACACCACCAATCTTCGCAGCGTATTTATCAAGCAAACGCCAGCCCGGAATCGTTTTTCTTGTGTCAAGTACATGGCATCCCGTTCCTTCTATGGCTTGGGCATATTTTCGCGCATTCGTCGCCACACCGGACATTCTCTGTAAAAAGTTCAGAGCCGTTCTTTCTGCGGAAAGCAATATCCTGCTTGTTGCTTCAACCTGAGCTATAACCGTCCCCTTTTTCACATAATCACCATCTTTACATAATGGCTGCCAATTCATATCTATCGTAAAATCCCGAAAAACCAATTCCGCTATTTTCAATCCGCATATTACACCATCTTCCTTAGCCGTAATACTTGCTCCGGCTATGGCATCATTGTCAAAAATACTTTCGGTGGTAATATCGCCCGTGCCTATATCTTCATGCAGGGCAAATTGTATCAATCGCAGAATAGAGGCATCATTTAGGTCGCGAACCATAATAAGCTACTTTAGTGTTTGTAAAAAGGATATATAAACGGCAACAAATTACGTACTGTTAAAAACGCTCCGCCTTGTTTATTTTCATACTCAAAGATACCGTAAATCTCTAAGTCTGAGGTATAATAAGGGGGTGTTTTGTTTTCAATATTCGTAATTCAACTTATCACGGTAATTATGTATAGAGGTGTTTCGTATTTTTGCTCATTGAGAGTTAACTATGTTTTCCGAATGATTCGGGAAAAGCGATCTTAGAAATACATTTATTACCGACAAAGGAAGTTCGAATGGACATTACATTTACTCCCGAAGAATTGCAACAGGTGGAGATGCACAAAGCTAAGTATCCTGAAACCAAAGCTGCTATTATGCCTGTGCTATGGATGGCACAGAAAAAATGGGGATGGTTGTCGGAGGATGTTATGCGATATGTTGGCGAATTGCTCCATCTGCCAACTGCTCATGTAAAGGGGGTAGCATCTTTTTACACAATGTACTTCAAGAAACCTATGGGCAATTATCATATTCAGGTATGCACGAATATTTCGTGTATGCTGCGCGGCGGTGAGGATATATATCGCCATGTGTCTAATAAGTACGGAATAAAACATAATCAAAGCACCAGCGACGGCAGAATTTCGCTTGAAGAAGTTGAGTGTATGGGTGCCTGTGGCGGCGCGCCTATGATTGCGGTAAATGAGGTGTTTTATGAAAACGTTGATATAAATGAGGTTGAAAAAGTTCTTAACTCTCTGACATAAACGGCTTATTTCGGCATATCAGTTGCTTGCATAAGTCAAAATCTTTGAAACTTTTCGGTGTTTGCTGTGTCATTAACGGTAATCACCAAGTTTTTTCGTCTTTATTATTGTTATGAGACCTCTCGGAATATCATTCTCGCATAAACTTCTTCTCATTATGGGAATGATGTTTTTGCTTGATACGATAAGCAAGGGAACACAAGTAGCCGCAGCTTTAAACCTTTCTTCGGCAGCCGTTCTTGAGCATTATAATATATGGAGGTTGATTACCTACCCTTTTGCAGGGCAATCGGTAGGCGAAGTAATCACTTTTATGGCGGTTATGTTTTTTGCCGGCGATAAGGTGGAAACAATCTTCCCGAAACATAAATTTGCCCTCTTACTTCTGATGCTTACCCTGTTGCAGGGTTTAGGGTTTTTATTATTGCTTTCTTATAACCCTTATCCTCTTTCCGGCACAACCCTTCTATCTTTTTTTACGCTCGGTATGTATCTTGCCATGTTTTCGCAACGTATTGCCGAAGTATTTAGTGGTTATCGTGTTCCTGTTCCGGTGTTTGTGGCGGTTCTTGCAGCAATGGGTCTTGTTTTTTCGGGAGCTTATCTTCTTACAAATGAATCTTACTTGTTCTATCGTCAATTTTCACAAAGCATCATCGGTGCTTGTTTTGGTATAGGGCTTAGTTGGTCACATGTACGTTCGGGCAGAAAAAAACAAGCAATCATCACATCTACAATAACGCCTGTTCAGGCACATCATCCTGATGAGGAGTTTGAAACTGTTGTATCTTCATTATCAAATAAAATAGGGTCTTCGCTCTCCGCACCCTTTTCCGAATATTCGGAAGAAGATTATACGAATGAAAAACAATTAAATCTTATTCTCGATAGGATGTTGGAAGTCGGTTATGATGCCCTTAGCCCTTCCGAAAGACATTTTCTTGATAAATACTCCGAGCATTTGCGCGAGTAAGATGATATTGACTCTTTACTGTTTTAATTCACTTTGTACGTTTTCTTTTAACGGTTTTACCAAATCGAGAATTTTTCTGTAATCTCCCGTAATAAGCAATACGACTCCCCAAAGTATTGAAGGCATTACATAAGAAATTCCTATTTGGTTCATTACAATTGTCTCGACAATTTTTTGCAACAATGCTTTTGTTTCGGCTGAAAAACCGTACCAACCCATTCCCGAAAGTTCACCATAGAGTACAATTACCAAACCCAATAATAAGGAAATCCATACACCCAAAAGTAATAGAGCGAGTGCCGTAATAATGAGTTTTCTTTTCCATTGCGCTGGGATGGCAAAACATAAAGAAAGCAACATTGCCATAGGAAGAAAACCTTGTAATCGTGAATTGGTATTAACGCTACCCATCGGAGGTGCACCGCTCGGCAATCGTAATGCCTGATTGGTAATTTGTACTTGTGTATCATTATCACGGAAACGTACGGTTCCTCCCGATGGAATACTCGGCTTAAAATGTACATGTACATTTTCCCACATCGTTCCGAAAACATTATTTCCCGTCGATTGAAAAAATGTAGCAAACGGTTTTCCCACTCCGAATACAAGTGCTGTTATAAGGAAAAAATAACAAATAAAAAACCTACCGATAAACCATAATAATTGATTATACATTACTCCAACCTTTTCTGCGAACAAATCCTACATACAGTATAAACATAACCAAAGCGCAAACTATAAAAATCGGTTGCCATATTTCTATGTGCATCAATTCAAATAATTCTGTAGAAGTGGAACCGGCATAATACAAAGTAAGAAGGCGTACTATATTTACCATGAACAAAAGAATTATGCCTACGGGTATTGCTGATATACGTGCTTTGAAACGTGCCGGAAAAGCCGCCACAACAACGGTGAATAATGTTATCGGCTCTAAGGCATCACAACCATATGCTATATCCATTGCAAATTGTTTTGATTGAACAATCGTTGTACTCACACTTACATTCGCACCGAACAGGTTTAGGACTGTACCCGTCACTTCAGCCAAAAAATGGAGATAAGTAGGTAAGAACCCTTTCCTAAATCCCTCCGTCCCAGTAATAAAATAATAGACCGACATAGATATGCCGACAATAAGAACCAAAAACAATTGCGAACGATTATTTCGCAACCATTGGTGTAGTTTCGCTCCGAAACTACGCTTTAACGATTTAGAAGCACCCGCTTTATCTTGTGATTTTACATTAGCCATATACAGTGAGCTTAATTCTTATGAGTATGATGCAAAAATAACAATGCGTATTTGTTCGATTCGGAATATCGTCACGATTGGTAAAACAAGTATTGCCGCATGCCTGTATTATACCGTATTTTCCACGCTCTCCGTGAAGGTAAATATATACCGTAGAATAGTATGACAAGGCATATTATTTAGTAATTTCGCTGTATATAGTCTATCTATACATTATTATCAGTTATCGCCATGAGAATTTTTCTTCCGTTCATTACCGCACTTTTCATACTTGCCCCCTATATGTCGCAAGCTCAATGCACAATGGTTGAATTACCTTTATCTCTTCGTATCGGCGAAGCGGATGCAGTTTTTGAAGGTCGTATTGAGGGTTCTCGTTTTGAATCTATTAACGGATCCATATACACAATTTATATGGTGGATATATTCAAACTGTTTAAAGGCGATATAAAAAATTCAAAAGCGGAAATAGTAGCACCGGGTGGATATATGAATGGGAAGGTTCAGCATATCGAGCCCAATTTTCACGGCTCTTATGGGCAAACGGGAATTTTTACGGTAACGTATCGCCCCGACTTGTTGAATGAAACAACACATGACCGATTTTATGCTTTCGCTGCAGATCAGTCGGCGATAACCTATAATGAAGAGCAGGGCTACGGTTCGGATGTTTTCCATCGTTATCACAATATTGAGCAGGAATTATATACACCTATTCATAAACATCTGGGCAAGGAAGCAAAAATTGTACACCCATTTAATGCTACTTCCTTTATATCCATACCCAAGTATGATAATACACAACAAGCTACAGCAGAAATTTATACCGTATCGCCACTTACGGTAAGGGGTGGTATCGGTGATACGATTAAAATTAACGGTAATGGGTTCGGAACTTTTCGCAATAGAGCCAAAATTCAATTTCGTAATGCCGATGATGGCGGGCAAACGTGGATAACTCCACCTTCAAGCGATGTTATCAAATGGACAGGTAATGAAATTTGGGTAAAAGTACCGGGTGGTAATTGGTTTACACTTTCAAGCGGCTTTAACGGTGCGGCGGGATCGGGTCAATTACTTATCACACCGGAATCAGGTCCGGCTGTACAAACTTCACAATCAATTACGATACGCCACTCCATCAATGCGAGAACACTTCAAACAAATCAAACAAATCCACCTGTATTTGAAACATTCTTTCCGTATCTAATAGACCACAATGGATTGGGCGGTTATACATTCCGTCCTTCTAATTCCTATAAAGCCAATAATGCCGCAGTTGATGTTTTTAAACGTTCATTACAAACATGGCGTTGCGGTACTCGTATAAATTTCAGCTATTCCGATATGGTTTCGACTGCAAACTGCGCCAAAGAAGATAATATCAATACGATTGCAATGTCAAGCGCGGGATGCCCTATGCCCTTTCAGGGTGTATTGGCATATACGAATAGTGTATGGATAAACCAACCATGCGTCGGAAATGATGAAAAGCAATATTACACCATCATGGAAATTGACTTGGTTGTTAATAAAGATATTAACTGGAACTTTACAACCGATACCATTAAAAACGGTAAATATGATTTGCAGGCAGTATTAACCCATGAATTGGGGCATGCCCATCAACTTGGTCATGTAATTGACAGTAAAAAAATTATGCACTATGCCATAGGACCGAATTCATTTCCGAGAAAACTCAATCTTACAAGCGATATCTTCGGCGGAAATCAGGTAATAGATACGAGCATGGATTTGCGCTGCAGTGCGATCGAAAAAACATACCGTATAAAACAGGATGAATGTGATATAAATCACCCGAAAGCACACTTTATCCTTGAAGAAGAAAGTATGATAGAAGGATGCGCTCCTTTAACGGTAAGATTCAAAAATTTATCTGTCAATACTCCTGAAAATTATTTGTGGGATACGGACGGAAACGGTGTTAATGATGAATATATCGAAAATCCGACGAAAACCTTTTCGCAACCCGGGAAATATTCCGTGCGGCTTATAGTATGGCGCGACGATGCCATTGATACCCTCATTCGCAAAGATTATATAACTGTTTTTGAATCGCCGACAGTGGCAACAATTCCGGTGTATAGTATTTGTAAAGATTCTGCAGTAATTATTGGGGGAAAAGATATAGTATCTACGGGAATTCAGCCTTATACATATTCCTGGACACCGAATACGGATATTGTTACGGGCAGATTAACAAGTTCACCGACGGTAAAACCGGCAAAAACCACACAGTATATTGTTGCCGTGCGTGATGGAAGCGGATGTATCGGTCGTGATACCGTTACGGTAAATGTTGTGGAAAATATTAGACCTAAAATTTCCCGTAATGGTGATACTTTATTGATAAATGAAGAAGGTGCAATTCAGTGGTTTGCCGACGGAATAGCTATTGAAAATGCAAAATCCGGTAAATATGTACCTAAGAAAAGCGGTAATTATACCGTTCGTATTACCAATACGGCGGGCTGTACTGCTTTATCCGATCCAATTAATGTTACGATAAGTACTATTGAGGAAATTATTTCGGATCAGAATACGAATATCCGATTTAATACTAAAAACAATACTCTTGCCTTACACGGAATTGTTCGAGCTGATTATGAATTATACTCCGTCTTGGGTACGGTATTGTATCAGGGAAGCATTTCAGCCGATCCGACTATTATGGATATGAATTCTTATCCGGCAGGTGTTTATTTCATTCGTATAAAAAATAATAATCAAGCACAAATTTATTCCTTTATCAAGCATTAATTTTTTCACCCGTTTTATACAATGAGAATAAGACTTTATAATACACTCACCAAATCCGTGGAGGATTTTGTACCCGTTTCAGGGACATCTTCCGTAAAGATGTACACTTGCGGTCCCACGGTTTATAATTATGCTCATATAGGAAATATTCGTTCTTTTCTTTTTGCCGATTTATTACAAAGAGTTTTACGCACCGTCGGCAACTACGATGTACAATGGGTAATGAATATTACCGACATAGACGATAAAACCATACGCGACAGCGCAATCGGTAGTGAGATATGGAAAAAGGAAATGGGCGAACAAACGGACAATCCGAATGAGAACATAGCAAAATTTACACGCTTTTTTGAAAAAGAATTTATTAACGATATTACAAATACCGGAATAGAGCAATCTCATTTTTATAATATCCCTCGTGCAACGGAATATATCAGTGAAATGCAAGACCTGATTCGTAGAATTTGCGAAAACGGTTTCGGTTATGTTTCGGAAGGAAGCGTCTATTTCTCTCTTTCCGCATGGTTACGCCAATCCGAATACGGGCGGCTTTTTGCTGTTGATATAGAGCATTTTCGTGCAGGTGTACGTATAGATGCCGATGAATATGATAGAGAAAGCGTAAGCGACTTTGTTTTGTGGAAAGCACGTAAAGAAGGCGAACCCTATTGGGATTTTCAAATAAGCGATGAAAATGTAACGGGCAGACCCGGGTGGCATATCGAATGTTCGGCAATGGGACATAAAATTTTGGGCTTGCCGTTCGATATACATACGGGCGGTGTTGATTTGCGATTTCCGCATCATGAAGATGAAATTGCACAAAGTAAAGCCGGATACGGTTTGGAAACAGCAAACTTTTGGTGCCACCATGAATTTTTGGAAGTAGAAGGAAAAAAAATGAGCAAATCGCTCGGTAATTTTTTCACACTTCATGATCTCATGGAAAAGGGTTATGATCCCATGGACATACGGTTTCTTATGCTGTCGGTTCATTATGCCTCCGTTATGAACTTTACTTTCTCCGGTATTGAATCGGCACAAAAAGCAAGAAAGCGAATACAGGATTTTATTTACTACCTTTTTGATACGACTCAATTCGGCACTGAAAATGCAAGTATAAAACATGAGGTGTTTGAAGCATTGGCGGATAATTTGCATACCCCGAAAGCTCTTGAACATATATTTAGTTTTATCAATCAGACCGATACGAAACAGCTGAGCCAAGAAAGCAAAGAATCCTTAATCGAGGAGTTCAGACAGTTTAATAACATTTTTAATGTGTGGGAAATAGCACCAAAAGCGGAAGAAATTATACCGCAAGAAGTTATTGATTTGGCTGAACAAAGAATTGATGCAAAGAAAAACAAAAACTTTGCCGAATCGGATAGACTCCGTAATGAAATTGTACAAAAGGGTTACCTTATTAAGGATACAAAAGACGGTTATACTCTCGAACTTTCCGAAAGGTAAGTAATGACATATTCAAGTGGCGGTGTTTTTAATGCCGCCGATTCATTTCCGACGGTCGGAATAGTTGGCGGCGGACGCTTGGGCAGCACTTTAGCTATGGCAATTGCCAAACTGCATCGCCTTGAATGGGTGATAGTGCACTCAGAAACAAGTATGGAAAATCTCTCTCGGAAAATTTCTTCCGAGATTCCTTTACTAACCGACTTCGATTTTATACCGCATCCGCCTAAACTTATTATCATAACCGTACCCGACGGCAGTATAGAACATCTTGCCAATCAAATTGCCAATCATTTCGGCGAATCGCTTGCAGGTACACTCATCGTACATTGTTCGGGTGCTTTGGGTCTTGAACCGCTTACCGAATGCGTAATGTATGGCGGCTCATGCGCTGCAATTCACCCTTTCCAGACCTTTACGGGCGAGACAGACACCATATTAAGAGGTATTGCATGGGGCATGGAATGTATGCCCGATGATGAACCATTGCTCAGTTCCGTTATTATGGGCTTAGGTGGAATGCCTATGCTTTTGAATGAGGAAACACGTAATAATAAATCGCTCTATCATGCTGCCGCTGTTGCATCCTCCAATTTTTTAGTGACGGTGATTGATTATGCCCGTACACTTGCCTTACAAGCAGGCATAGAACCGGAGGTATTTTTACCGCAAATTATTATGACAACGGTCGAAAATTGCCTTAATACTCTTGACGGCACACAATTACCCTTAACGGGACCCATAGCACGGGGCGATACGGATACTGTGGAGAAACATATACAAACCCTTGCTTATGATAATAATCTGCAAACTATCTATAAAGCATTAAGCACGGCAACGGCAATAACGGCTTGTACTCATGGGTTTATTACGGAAGAGCAAGCGGAGGAATTAAAAAGTAAATTGGAGTAAAATCATATTTGATTTTTTATCAATATTTATTGGATATTATGAAAATTCTATGCTTCGCAATATTGTTTTCCTGCATTCCGTATGTGCACATTTATTCCCAAAACACAGAGAATATCACCACCCCTGCTTTCACGGATAAGTACAGTTCTTATGTACGACAACTTGAATCTGGTAAAACGGATATAGATTATCAGGATTTTCGTTTTAGCTTACTTGAAAGTGAGCAGTTTAAAATTATAGGTCTGAAAAGCAGCTATATTGACAGTTTGATAAACGAAATGTATGACAATATGAGTAAGTCGCAATATGATAATATTATTTCAATTACAAAGAAAATTCTAAGCGTAGATTACACAAGAATGCTTGCCCACAAAATTTTACGCCAAACATATAAGGTTTTGGGCGATACAGTTAATGCAAATAAATACAAAAGCATACAGTTCGGTCTTTTACATTCTATAGTTGACAATGGTGACGGAAAAACTTGCGCTACAGGATGGCCCGTTATACAAATTTCAGAAGAATACTTTATACTTTCAATGATGGGTGCAAAGCTAATTTCGCAAAGTCTTGCAAGAAAAGATCAAGTTGTATGTGATGCGATGGAGGTATCAATCGAGGGCGAAACAAAGGAATATTATTTTGACATAAGAAGAATTTTCAATGAATATGACAAAATGTTAAAAAAGTAAATGTAATACTAATTTTTAATCATGGGTTTACTACGGTACGGAAAGTCTTTTGAGTCTTGAAACTATATTTTTTTGACTTAGAATATGAAATTTATCACAGTGCTGATTTGTTGTCTTTTTTGCTTTTCTGTTCAAGCCCAACAAACAGGTGAGTGGATTCCCGATAATGCCAATCGTGTTCATCCGCGAGGTATTATGCTTAGTAGCGAGCGTGAGGATATTATCAGCTTTATCGAGTTAAGCGAAAATTTATCCCTTTATCAAAATGTTTTTTCCGCAGCACAAAGTTCCATACCAATAGGCAATAGTACAAGTAATGAAAGAAGAGAAAGAGCTACGCTTGCAAAAAATGCAGCTTTTTGCCTTTTTATCGGTAAAGCGGTGGAAGGAAAAACACTACGCGATGTAACGGAACAAGAAAAACAAAGTTTAACGGAAAAGTCACTTCGTATTCTCAGCGAATTAAATACCGACATACCGGAATTAAGTATCAACACCCCTACATCTTATGAAGATTGGCAATGGCGTTCCAAAGAATTGATAGATGCTTTATGCGCTTATGATTTGCTTTTGGGTATGGGCTTACAAAACCCAACAATGGATACGGCAAGAGTGAGGCTTGTGCTATTTACATCATCGCTTTATACTCAATCCACCAAATCCATTCTCGGCTTTACTTTTTTCAGTACGGTAAAAAACAATCATGCCCTCATGACAGCCGGAGCATTGGGGCTTGCGTCAATTATTCTTTCGGAGCATAGTTCAACCGATAAAGCACAATATCCTTCCTTATGGTTTCAAACCGCCATTACGGCTATAGATGATATTCTTTGGAAGGCGGAAAACTCCCAATCGAATTCTGACGGAACGGCAGGATATTCCGAAGGACCTTATTATCTGCGTTATGCAATGCTCAACCTTTTACCATTCTTTAAGTCATTATCACATTATCTACCCGATACGGTTTTTAACTACGGTTCAAATAGCATACCTCATCCATATTATGATAACCGTGTACTAAACATAATGAAATGGGTAACGGGTTTACTTCAGCCCGACGGTAATTTTTCGGCTATAGGCGATACCTATATAAATATGAGTTTTCCCGAAACTGCTTTACTCGGCAATCCTGCACTTGTGTACCCTTTCGAACCCGAAGAAATGAATAGACAATTACTCACAACGGTGGACATGCGAGCCAATTATCTTGCAGCCCATACAAAACCCGCCCTTATACAAAAGAGTGGTTTAAGTATATGGGAAGAAGCGGGATCGGCTGTCTATCGTACTGTTGGTGAAAATTCATCATGGTATCTTCATGCAATAGCAAAAAACGGAAAAGCAAGAACAAGCGGGGCGGGACATTCTCAAGCGGACGCTACAAGTTTTACTGTTTGGAATAATGGTACAACTATGGCGCTCGATGCCGGTTATATACAGTATTCGCGTAGGGGAGAAGTAGGCAATGCACAAAACCATAATATGATTCTTGTTGATGGAGCCGGCCCCCCGATAGGACAGCCGCTTAATGCAGGCGGTGCCGATGCCTTTTTCACGAACTCATTCACAATCCCGCATATATCCTATGCCGAAATTGAAACCGATTATAATGATACGCATATCAGTCGTTCCATTATAAGCATAGCCGATACCTTTGTACTTATCGCCGATAAAGCGCAATCCTCCACTCCCAAACAATTTACTTTTCAATTACATGGTAATGGAAAAATCGGTGGAACGGAGCAAACGGGCTTCGCCGATATAAAAACCATGAATGC
>JALHLL010000011.1 GCA_022844575.1 bacterium | reverse complement strand
ACATCACCTTTTTGCAAACCGGCAACTTCTGCCCCCATCTGATGGATTGTATTTTCAACAAACACATTGTTACGATAACTTGTAGAGATATAAACACCCAACATTGCCGTTCCATTCATCTCACGTAGTTTTTCACAAGGATTTGATGTTTCGGATTCATTAACCCAAACGATAGGATTATCATAGGAAACTCTAAGTTCACGTACATTAGCCAATTCTTTATTAACAAGCTCCTGAATACGTGGGTCGAGTTGTGCAAATTCTTTTCCGAGTTCTTTACGTGTAATAGTGATATCTTCCGTTTTTTTACCGTCTTTATTAATACGAGTTACTATACGGATATTTTCTGCTTTTTCACCTAAAGTAGCATTGAGCGTTTTGTTTTCCTCATTGCGGATAATCTCGATGGCAACATCATCGCCCACTTTTTTCGACTTAATAATTTCCGAAACCTGTGAACCTGATTGTATTTTTTCACCATCAATAGCTACAAGGATATCCCCTTCTAATATACCGGCTTTGGCTGCTGCGGATTCTTTTGTAACACGATCAATTTTTACAGGTTTGTTACTCTCTTCACCTGCAAGTTGAATGAAAGTAATACCTAAAAACGGACGTTGCGTGTTACTAACATAAACATTGGCATTTTTTTCAATGAGTGCTAAGTCCTCACTCGATAAATCAATACGATTTGCATTTTCTTCGCCGTTCGTATTCAAATAACGTACGATTTTGCGTTCAACGCGTACATTACGCTCTTTCGAATCAGCATTCGGCTGAGTAGCTTCTTGACTAAATGCCGAACCTGTTACTATGAAAGCCAAGCCAAGCGAGGCAATAAGATTTCTTGATGAGAAGTACATATACATCCTATTGAGTAAATGATACAATGTGATTTCGTGGTACAAACCTACACACTTGTTGTATCTGTACCAAGTTAAATCGTGTTAGAAAAATGTTAATACGGTTTCTTCGGACTACGACTGTTCGCTTGCAGGACTAAATTATGGGTTTTCTCTCAAAAAGTCAACATTGTATGTAGAGATTCTTCTATTTATGCAAACATTTTCACAACAGAATGTAATGCCTCGAACAAAGCATCAATTTCTTCTTTTGTATTATAAAAGGCAAAAGATGCACGTGTTGTGGCTGTAACACCGTACCGTTCCCATAAAGGTTGTGTACAATGATGTCCTGCGCGAACAGCTATTCCCTTTCTATCTAACATCGAACCAATATCATGCGGATGTACGGAACCCAATGTAAATGAAATTACGGCAACTTTATCATGCGCTTTGCCTATAATATTGAGTTCGGGTATTTGCTGCAATTTTTCAGTTGCATACTGAAGCAACATATTCTCATATGCTCCAATTTCCTCTATGCCTAAATCCCTTATATATTCGATTGCTGCTCCAAGCCCGATAGCACCCTCAATATTGGGCGTACCCGCTTCAAAACGGGCAGGTACTGCGGCAAATGTTGTTTTTTCAAATGTCACTTTTCGTATCATATCTCCACCTGTCTGATACGGCGGCATGGAATTAAGAATTTCTTTTTTTCCGTATAAAACTCCCGTACCACTGGGCGCATATACTTTATGCCCCGAAAAAACAAAAAAGTCACAATTCAATTCTTGAACATTAAGAGGAATATGTTGTATTGCCTGAGCCCCATCAACTAATACGCATGCACCCACATTCTTTGCCATTGCAATTATCGTTGTCAAAGGATTGATTGTTCCGAGTGAATTGGAAGCATAAACACATGCAATAAGTTTCGTTTTTTCGCTCAGTAGTTTTGCATATTCTTCAAGGATTATTTCCCCATTATCATCAATCGGAATTATTTTCAACGTAGCATTTTTCTTTTCGCAAAGCATTTGCCAAGGCACTATATTGGCATGATGCTCCATTGTGGTAATAATAATCTCATCACCTTCGTTTATATGCTTATCACCCCAAGTTGCAGCGACAAGATTTATCGCTTCAGTTGCACCTTTTGTAAAAATAATTTCAGAGGGATCGGCCGCAGAAATAAAATCGGCAACAATTGTTCTTACATTCTCATACTTTTGTGTTGCCTCTTGCGACGTTAAATATACTCCCCTGTGAATATTGCTATACGATTGAGCATAAAAATCCGACACGGTATTTATAACCCTTTTCGGTTTGAGTGTGGAAGCCGCATTATCTAAATATCGTAATGGAACGCCATGCACCATGCGCAATAGTTCGGGAAAATCATTGCGTATGGAATCTATATTTAGAACAGTTTTATCTTTAACCATATCCGAAGGTGAGGTCATCATGAATTTATAATGAAAATATATCGGAATTACAATTCGATTTTCTTAATTACCTTCATCATGCAATCGTTGGGCAATATCTTTATCCAACCATTCCACTATCGGCTCTATATGTATTTTTTTCAGAATATCAACCGCAAAGGCATGCAACAATAAAGCTCGTGCGCGTTCTTTACCTATTCCCCGTGCTTGCAAATAAAACATTTGCTCTTCATCCAACTGTCCGCTTGTTGCTCCGTGTGAGCATTTTACATCGTCAGCAAAAATTTCTAATTGGGGTTTCGTATTAATTGTTGCCGTATCGGAAAGTAAAATGGTTTTATTCGATTGATAGGCATTCGTTTTTTGCGCATCTTCACGCACAAATACTTTTCCGTTAAATATTCCGGTAGATTTATCATCTAGGATATATTTATAGAATTCGCTACTTTCACAATGTGGTTTTGCATGGTCAACAATCGTATGATTATCAATCAAACGTTTACCGTCACCAAGAATCAAACCGTATAAATGGGCTTCTGAATTTTTACCGTTTAATATAACATTCGCGTCATTACGAATAAAATTACAACCGAGAGAAACTGTTGTAAGCGAATAGTGTGCATCTTCGGCAATAGTGGATTGAATTGTTTCAATAACAGATGCTTGTGATGTATCTGTCTGACAATTAATAATTGTGAGCGAAGCGTTTTCTTGAACAATTACTTCAAGAACACTATTTTTCCAGGAAGAATTATTACCGATAGTATGAGATGTATATACTATTGTTAACTCCGCATTTTTCTCAACATCAATAAATAGTCTCGGTACGGAAACAACCGAATCCTCTTGTGCATCGGATATAGCAATAATATGTATCGGTTTTTCTACTTTGCAATTTTTTTTCAGATGGATATACAAACCATCTTCAGCCAATGCGGTATTAAGTGCTACAAAAGGGTTTTTAACACTATCAGCTATTTCAGCATAGGTATTTTCCACACGATCGGATTTTATTCGGAACAGTTCACGTATTGATTGTACCGTCACATCATCGGGAAGTATATCCGAAAGTGCAGCAGAATAAACGCCGTTTACCAATACAAGTTTCGTACAATCAAGATTGGGGATTACCAATGTTTGAAGAGTTTCTTTACTTATGGATGAAATACCGGAAAACTTAAATCCATTATGAAGAATTGAAAAGATATTTGTGTATTTCCATTCTTCATGTCTGGTAGTCGGGAATCCCGTTTGTGAAAAAATATCCATCGCCTTGCGGCGTATCTCATGGAATTTTGAGCCCGACAAACCATTTAACGATTCTTCGGAACGTTTGTATTCATTACCCAAACGTTGTAATAATGTCATATTTTCTTGATCCATTATACGGTCTCCGCAATTTCTTCCTTAATCCAATCATATCCTCTTTCTTCCAATTCCAAAGCAAGTTCTTTACCTCCGGAACGTACTATTTTTCCTTTATACAATACATGAACAAAATCAGGTATGATATAATCCAATAAACGCTGATAATGGGTAACGACAATAAAAGCATTATTGTTATTTCTCAAAGAATTCACACCATTTGCTACAATTTTCAGGGCATCTATATCCAAGCCCGAATCCGTTTCATCCAAAACTGCAAGTTTGGGTTCAAGCATTGCCATCTGAAAAATCTCATTTTTCTTCTTTTCCCCGCCGGAAAACCCTTCATTAAGCGAACGCTGTAGGAAACTTGTATCTAATTCCAATAAAGCCGCTTTTTGTTTCATCAGTTTCAAAAAATCCATTGCATCAAGCGTTTCCTCACCCTTACTTTTTCGTATTTCGTTCATAGCTGTTTTTAAAAAATTTGCGGTCGAAACGCCCGGTATTTCCACAGGATATTGAAAAGCAAGAAAAATACCGGCTTGAGCGCGTTCTTCAGGAGACATTTCCAAAAGTTCCTTATTCTCAAATAGAACTTTACCGCTTGTTACCGTATAGTCGGTCCTGCCTGCAAGAACAGATGCAAGTGTGGATTTACCGGAGCCGTTCGGTCCCATTATCGCATGTACTTCTCCCGCTTTTACCTGTAAATTTATCCCTTTCAGAATTTCTTTTTCTTCGACTGATGCGTATAGCTCTTCAATTCGTAACATAGTTGCCGTATAGTAAATGATTAAGTAATTATCTTATCGTTCGGACATAGCTTTTCTTCCCAGACTATCACTTTTACCGGTGAATGGAGCTATTTGAAAGAATGGTAATGCTGAACTACCTGTAACCTGAGGCAGTACACCATCCCAACGTTTTATCGATTCATAATTGAGTAATGCAGGTGTTAATGAAGTAGAACGCAAATTATTTGCATCTGATTCAGCCTTTGCACGAATAAGTAATGCTTCGGATTCAGCTTTTGCACGTATAACGACAGCATCCGCTTCGCCCTTAATTATTGCATTTCTTTTTGCGGCTTCCGCTTCCGCCTCTTTTACTTCATTTTCTCTTTGCATTGCTCTTTGCGTGGCTTCTATCTTTGAGTCTATTGCGGTTACTACTTTCATAGGTAGTCTAAATTGCCCAACGGCATATATTTTATCAACAACAAGACCGTATGACCTCACTTGTTTCGATACCATTCCCGTAACATCTATCAGTAATTGCTGCCTACCTTTTCCATAAACTGCTTCGACATTCATATTCGATGCTACTTGATTTACCGCATCTACAACCATATTACGTAAGAAGATACTGGTAATTTCTTCTATACCTCGACGGTACTTCTGAAAAAGGATTGGCACACTGTCAGGAACAATGGAGTAACTTATGCCCAAATCCGCACTTGCAGTTAGTCCTTCAACAGTCTGAAAACTAATCGATTCCTCTCCTGACCAAACAGTATTCTGTTGAAAAACAGGAAATTTATAAATTTCGACCCCAAAAGGCCAATAGAAGTAACGTCCAACATTAAGAGATTCTACCTCACCCGAACTTGAACCGAGCAAATTGACTTTGATACCACGGTAGCCGGCGGGGATTCTTGCGCAGGACGAGCATAAGCCGATGATTATACATACGGCACAGATTTTTGTTAGTTTTTTCATATTTCACCCAAAAAAAATGAAATTAGTAAAGCGGGAGAATTTATTGAGATAATCAGTTATTAGTTTCGGTGATTAGTTCTATAATTGTATCTTCGTTAAAGCCAACGGTTCCTTTTGTTTTTGTGATAATAAAAGGCCTTTTTACTAACATTCCATGCTCTGTCAATATTTCAAGGATTTCCTCATCCGACATTTCGGGTACTTTGTCTTTCATGTTCATTTCTCTATACAAATCACCTGAAGTATTCATTATTTTTCGGATATTACCATCCACCGATTTCAACATCAATTTCAATTCATGCTTATTCGGTGCTTTTTCCAAAAGGTTAACAACTTCAATATCAGGGATTCTTGAACGAATAATTGATAAAGCTTTTTTACAGGTTGAACATGTCGGATGACAATATATTTTTAACATTGACATTATACTTACATTTTAAACAATAAATTGCGATATTTCATGTAACTTTTTTCTATGAACATCCGGTATAGTTGTATTTTCGTCAGGAAAGCCTGTGACAATCAATAAATATGGACGTTCATTTTCGCTGCGATTAAGAATTTCATTGAGAAAATTCATTGGACTTGGCGTATGCGTTAATGTTGCCAGACCCGCGGCATGAAGTGCCGTTAGCAGAATACCTGTCGCTATTCCAACAGATTCCTGTACATAATAATGCTTAACGGAGCGACCATCCTCTAATTTCCCATACTTTTCTGCAAAAACCGCTATGAGCCATGGAGCTCTTTCTAAAAATGGTTTTTTGTCATCAGTACCAAGCGGAGCTAAAGCATCAAGCCATTCTTTAGGTGCTTTATTTGCATAAAATTCTTTTTCTTCTTGTTCGGCAGCAATACGGATTTTCGATTTTATTTCAGGTGACGAAACCGCAATAAAATTCCATGGCTGCATATTCGCTCCACTCGGAGCCGTTCCCGCTGCATGTATTGCCTTTTCTATTATTATCCTATCAACGTTTCTATCAGAAAATGTTCTAACAGTACGCCTTCTATTCACTAATTCATAAAACTCTTCGGAACGCCTTATCATTTCGTCTTCGGGAAATTCCCTATACGCCGAATATGGAATGAATTCAGCCGTAGCCATTACCCTACGCTCCCCTCAAGACTCACAGCTAATAGACGCTGAGCTTCAACAGCAAATTCCATTGGTAACTGATTCATTACCTCTTTACAATAACCGTTCACAATTAAAGCAATTGCCTCTTCCGTAGGAATTCCGCGCTGATTGCAATAGAATAGAATATCCTCACCAATTTTCGACGTTGTCGCCTCATGCTCCACGGTCGAATTTTGATTGCCCACTTCCAAATAAGGGAATGTATGCGCACCACATTTATCACCTATAAGTAAGGAATCGCATTGTGAAAAATTGCGCGCATTTTCTGCTGATTTATTTACCTTTACAAGACCGCGATAACTGTTCTGGCTTTTTCCCGCCGAAATACCTTTCGATACGATTCGGCTTTTAGTATTCTTACCAATGTGATACATTTTCGTACCCGTATCCGCCTGCTGATAATTGTTTGTTACGGCAACCGAATAAAATTCGCCAATCGAATTATCACCTTTCAGAATAACACTCGGATATTTCCAAGTAATTGCCGATCCGGTTTCAACTTGTGTCCATGATATTTTACTTCTGTTTCCGGCACATAATCCACGTTTTGTTACAAAATTGTAAATACCGCCTTTTCCTTCTTTATCACCGGGATACCAATTTTGTACAGTAGAATATTTAACCTCCGCATTTTCCAAAGCCACAATTTCCACAACAGCAGCATGCAATTGATTTTCATCACGCATTGGTGCAGTACAACCTTCCAAATAACTTACATAAGCCGACTCCTCAGCAACAATAAGAGTGCGCTCGAATTGCCCCGTATCCTTTGCATTTATTCTAAAGTATGTTGAAAGCTCCATAGGGCAACGAACGCCCTTAGGAATAAAACAGAATGAACCGTCGCTAAATACGGCAGAGTTTAATGCGGAATAAAAATTATCGCCTACCGGTACAACGCTGCCCAAATATTTTCTTAGTAAATCCGGATGTTCACGAATTGCCTCGCTCATCGAACAAAATATTACGCCCATATCGCCAAGTTTCTTCTTAAAGGTTGTGGCAACGGAAACACTATCAAAAACAGCGTCCACAGCAATTCCTGAAATTCTCTCTTGTTCAATAAGGGGAATGCCTAATTTATCGAAAACCTCTTTTAATTCCGGATCTATTTCGTCAAGGGATTTCGGCGCATCTTTTTTTACTTTCGGCGCGGCATAATAACTGATATCCGTAAAGTCAATCGTCGGATAATGAACATTAGGCCACTTCGGTTCTTTCATTGTAAGCCAATGCCTATAAGCGGAAAGCCGCCATTCAAGCATCCATTCGGGTTCTTCCTTTTTAGAGGAAATCATACGAACTACATCTTCATTAAGCCCTTTCGGAGCTATTTCTTGCTCTATATCGCTTATAAAACCGTATTTATAGTCGCTATTTACTACCTCATCAAGAACATCATTTTCCGTGTTCATATATACTAACCTTTATTACGAATTGTATTATAGTCGCTAACTTAAATTTGTATCGAATGTAACTGTACCGTTTGCGTTTTAACAATCATGTCGGCAAGCGTCATGGATTCAAAAACATTTTTCATTCTTTCCTGAATTAATTGCATTGGGGTTTTAATAGAACATTTGGCATCAATGGAACATCCGCATTCTTCATGTGAATGATCAGCACAATCCGTTATTCTTAATGTACCTTCAAGAATTACAAGAATATCCGCTACCGTTATATCGGTCGGCTTTTTGGCAAGTGCATATCCCCCCTGTATTCCATGGTACGCAATTAATAAACCGGCTTTAGAAAGTTGATTTAAAACTTTGGCAAGCAAATCGAATGAAATGCCAAAATCTTCTGCAATCTCTTTAGCAGCCACAGTCTCCCCACTTTGCGCTATTCTTTGCAAAGCTATCATACCGTATTCCGCTTTTTTTGAGATTCTTAGCATAAGTTGCTTTTTTTATATATACGACTATTTCAGTCCTATATTGTTGTATAGTTTCTTAGATACAGAACCTGAAATCCTAATGTTCTACATTAATGATTTACAAATATAAGACTAAATCAGTCTTATATAGATATTGTACTAAGTTTTATTATCGTTCTCTAAGACAAATGGAAAGCATACATTCGTGGTCGGGTTGAAAACGGAGTGGAATTGCTGTATCCCATACTTGCGGATAGTCATACATATCGCTGGGCTTCATTACTACTCCCGTATGTTCTATTTCCACACCATAACGGGCAAGCACAGAAGCACAACGGTCGGCCAACATAGAAAGAAAGCGAGAATACACAAGAGTGGACTTTTCAATACTTGCTACATTCTGAGCCCCGATAAATTTTCTCGCTATCTCCACAATGTCATGCTGACGACCCTCAAATGAGAGATATACCTTATAACGCCCATTCGAATAGACATCTATGGAATAGCGAACAGCCCCATCGGGTTCGATACGCCCTATATACCCTCTTTCCAGTACTTCGGGCTGTTGATTAAGAAAAGCCGGCGAAAGATTCATCAGCATCTCTCTTAAAGAATTCACAAGCAAATGTTTCAGCAAATGGAGAACTTTTGCATATGGTGCTCTATCATTAAAAACTTTGGCAAGTAATTGTTCTAAAAACATAGCCGAGTTATCGCTTTTCTGAATAACAGCATCAAAAAAGGGTGTTTCGTCCGAAAGCGGATAATCAAGATTAGAATATTTCAGAATGAACAGATCATGCTCCAAAAATTGATCACGTAATTTCTTTGACATTTGCCTTTCATTCAATCCGGAATTAGGATCTTCACCCAAAAGAATATGTGAAGGTGCATATTCCGGTATAAGCCGTGCAAGTTCATTTTCGCTCTCAGCAAAAATGACGGGGCAACGATCTCCTACAAAATTCATTAACAATAAACGCGTTGCTATATTCTGCTCAATAACAGCAAACTTTGTTACAGTTCTGTTTTGCTTAATGGTAGTATTCGCTTCGGGTTTCGATGCCTGTTTTAATGATTGGAGTATGGCACCTATACGTTGTTGTGCGGCTTCGATATTGAGCGGTTTCACCAAATAGCCGGCAATGCCAAGTTGCATCAACTTCACAATAATCGTTTTATCTTGAACAATGGAAGCGACAACGATCGGCAGATTCTGATAAGCAATGTCATTGCGCAGAATCTGAATTAACTCCATACCACCCATACCCGGCATATTCAAATCCGCAATAAGTAAATCGTACTTGCCATGCTGAAGTGTAGCAAGTGCTTCTATTCCGTTCTGCGCTTCTGTAACCGTACAAAAGGGAAACTTTTTATTGATGAGTCGGGCAATGACTGTCCTGCTCATACGCTCATCATCCACTACGAGTACATTCATCGGATTTTGACCCCGTGAAGTTGATTACTTTGTTTTACCGACAAAATTATCGGCTATTTTCCAAATATCTCCAGCCCCTAATGTTAAGAACATATCGCCCGATTTTAAGATGTTCCTCAATGTCTCTTCCAAGTGGTCTCTCTGTGGTTCGTACACAACATTTTTATGCCCCAGTCTCCGCGCCGTTTCTGCTATGAGCGCACCGGAAACACCATCGATAGGGTTTTCTCTTGCTGCGTAAATATCTGTTATCACAATAATATCAGCATCGTCGAATGATTGCGCGAATTCCTGATAAAAATCTTTTGTTCGTGTGTAAGTATGTGGTTGAAATACAGCCACAATCCTTCTTTCTTTCCATCCGTTTCGTGCAGCTTGTAATGTTGCCTGTACTTCAGTGGGGTGGTGTGCATAGTCATCTACAACCAATATACCATCTATTTCTCCCTTAAACTCGAAACGTCTATACACACCGTTAAATTGTGAAATGGATGTCGCTATTGTCGCAAAATCCGTACCTAATTGCCTGCCGACGGCGACAGCCGCAAGTGCATTCTTCAAATTATGAATTCCGGGAACATTAACAGTCATCTCTCCGAGTACTATACCATTTTCAACAACTGTACAGAATGATGAACGTCCCTCATGGCTAATATCGGTAGCATGAATATCCGCTTGGCGCGATAAACCGAATGTGATTATTTTTTTGGCAATACCCGGATATATGCTTCTTACCCCTTTGTCATCACTACCCACTATTACCACGCCGTAAAAAGGCACACGATTGGCAAATTCGGTAAATGCTAATTGTACTTCATGTTCCGAACCGTAAATATCCAAATGCTCCGCTTCAATATTGGTTATTACCGCAATGGTAGGCGTTAACTGCAAAAAAGATCTATCATATTCATCCGCCTCTACAACCGTCCATTGCCCCTTGCCAAGCCGTGCATTCGTACCACCGAAGCCCGAAAGTTTGCCGCCGACAATAACGGTCGGGTCGAATCCGGCTTTCATCATCATCAAACCACTCATGGATGTAGTAGTCGTTTTCCCATGCGTGCCGGCTATTGCCAAGCAATAATTCAAACGAGCAACCTCAGCAAGCATTTCAGCCCGCCGAATAACAGGAATACCTATTCGCCTTGCTTCTTCAGTTTCGGGATTGTCATCATTTTTTACAGCACTGGAGTAAACAACCACTTCAGCCCCCTTAATATGCGCGGCCGCATGCCCGCGATAGATTGATGCACCAAGCGAACTTAGACGCTCCGTCACCTCACTTGGGTGCATATCGGAACCACTTACGGTAAATCCCTGAGATAAAAGAATTTCGGCGATACCGCTCATTCCGATACCGCCGATTCCTACAAAATGAACATGATTAATTGTTGAAAACATATTTATCTGCTTCTGTATTCATGAGTGTTGATGCCATAACGACGTATCTTGTTATGTAAGGTTTCACGACTTATTCCCAACATTGCAGCCGCTTTGCTCACATTACCTTTGCATGTTCCTAATGTGGATTCAATTTTCAATTTATCCACAATCGCAATATCATCTTTGAGTGAGCGATCGCTTGAAAATTCAAAACCGGCACCTTGCGAAGCGGCTATCTGCTGCGCATTTTTTCCGTTTATCGGTGATGTTATCATTCTGTGCAGATCGGCTACTTCAATCCAAACGGAAGAAGTTGTTTGCAATACTACGCGAATCGTACTTAACAATTCACGTACATTACCGTTCCATGTATGCTCTTGCAAATACTCAATAGCTGCCGGAGCAAAGCCCTTTTGTTCCTCCATACGCTTATTGTGATCTTGTAAATAATGTTCAATAATAAGCGGAATATCTTCTTTTCTATCTTCCAAAGAGGGTAAATGAACCTCACATTCTCGCAAGCGGTGATATAGCTGTTCGCGGAATTCACCTTCCTTCATTGCCTCAACCAAATCCTTATCCGTTGCTGAAACAAATCGTAAATCAACTTGTTCGGGCTCAACGGAACCGACCCTTCGTACGATTCTTTCTTCAATAGGTAATAAAAGATTGGCCTGCAATTCGGGCGATAAATCACCAATCTCATCAAGAAAAAGCGTTCCTCTGTTGGCTTGATGAAATAATCCCTTTTTGTTTTCCAAAGCCCCCGAAAATGCACCCCGAACGTGACCGAACAATTCGCTCTGGAACAATTCCCTTGGAATATTCGGAATATCCACTGTTACCATTGTGTATTTATTACGCCTACTAACGGCATGCAATGCTCTGGCAACCAATTTTTTCCCCGTTCCCGTTTCACCCGTAATCAGAACATTCAAGTCAGTTTTTCCAAAGCGTAGAATTTTATCGGCAACACTTGCCATTGCTTTGCTCCGACCGACAATGCCTTGCTGATGTATAATAGAAAGTAATTCCTGATTTTCTCTGTGACCATTTACTTTGTCGACCGTGCTTAACAATACTTCGCGCAGCCGATCGGTACTCAAAACATTTTTTTCAATAAAATTTACGGCTCCGAGTTTGGTAGATCGAACTGCGTTCTCAATTGTACCTTTGCCGGAAATCATAATAACGGGAATGGTAGGATATGCACGAACAGATTGAGCCAACATATCTATACCGGTAAGCGATGATGTTGAAAATTCTATATCAAGCAACATCAATGAAATTAATGACGAACTTTTCTCAAGAACGCCGAATGCTTGTTCAGGTGAATTACAAATAATGGACTTCCAACCCAAGCCATGCACTATATCGGCAAGCGAAGAGCAGAAATCGGGATTATCATCCACTATCAAGATTGTTACAGTAGAAGCCACAAGCAATTTTTCTGATTAACGTAAAATACTTTTATCACCACTGATCTTTTGTCGGAACCATAACAATAAGCGAATCGTAAATGGCTCTGAACTCTTTACTTCCGAATGTTCTGAATCGAGGATTCCAAACAGCACGAAACGGATCTTTTTCCGGAGCCGGATAATACTCAATAAATCGGGAAATAGGCCCCGATGAATTGAGTGTCGGCAAACGTTCGAATGTCTTTACCGTTTCGGTTAACACAATACAAAAACTATGTTCTTCAATGCTTACAAGATTTTCTTCTTTGTACTGTTCTTTAAACGATTCTCTCGAAATCTTTTTCAGTTCCAAATCACCACCACATTGATAAGCCCTGAATACTCCCGTTTCGGGGTCATATTCACCCCAACGCAAAATGGATTTTGCCGTTCTTTCATTAAGGCACTTTTTCAACTGTATTGAAGAATTCGTTGATTGTGTACCATCACTATTCGTTGCCGGAGTAGTACTTCCACACCCTGCCGCCAAACAAATTATCATTATTCTTGAAAGGAATATGATATTGGTCCTAAACAATCGTACAAAACTACATCTATCCGAAAATATCATTGCCCGCAAATTTACTTAGCTCCGGTAATTGATTGAAAGATTGTATCGATTCTTTGTAATGTAGCATCTTTACCAAGAACCTCCATTGTCTCGAACATTCCTGCACCTACCGATTTACCAGTAATAAGGAGTCGAAGTGGATTCATGATATCTTTAAAGCCGAGTTTATTTTCTGTTAAAAATTCTTGAACCTTAGCATGAAGTGCCGGTTGTGTGAACTCATCGGCGTTTCTTAAAATTTCGATAACCATCGGAATTGCTGAAGCCGCTTTCTCAGTCCATACCTTGTTTTTGAATTCTTCATCATATCCTTTTGGTAATTCAAACATATAATCGCCAAAACTTGCGATTTGTGTAGGAAATTGTACACGCTCCCTTAAAAGGATAATGACCTTTTTGATATAGTCATCACTAACTTCGCTAATACCTTTTTCATTCAATGAATTGCGAACCATGTAAACAAATTTATCAGGGTCCGTTTTTTTCATGTATTCCGACTGCATCCATTCCAATTTTTTATAGTCGAATACCGCACCCGCTTTATTGACTTTTTCCAAAGTAAAGGAATCAATCATTTCCTGCATCGTAAACATTTCTCTATCCGCTGTCGGATTCCAACCCAACAAAGCCACAAAGTTTACTAATGTTTCCGGGAAAAAGCCCTTTTCACGGAATTGATACACAAAAACATCACCTTTTCTTTTACTCATTTTAGAACGATCTTCGTTCAGAAGTAAAGGAAGATGAGCAAATTGAGGTGCATCCCAACCAAAAGCACTATACAGAAGAATATGTTTAGGTGTTGAGGGTAACCATTCCTCACCACGAATAACGTGAGTAATTTCCATCAATCTATCATCTACAACATTTGCAAGATGATAGGTAGGAAAACCATCTGATTTCATGAGTATCTGATCATCAACATCGCGGCTTGAAAACGAAACATGACCTCTTATCATATCATTAAAAGCAATTTCCGAACTTAAAGGAACTTTAAGGCGAATACAAAACTCTGCACCTTCATCAAGCATACGTTTTGTTTCCTCGTCGCCGAGAGTATATTGATTGCGCATTATCGAACGATCATATTTCGGCGCAATGCCGGCCGCCTGCTGTCTTTCGCGCATTTTATCCAACTCTTCCGAAGTATCGAAAGCATAATACGCATTTCCGTTTTCAAGTAAAATGGTAGCATGCTGACGATATATTTCAGTTCTTTCAGATTGTCTGTATGGACCGCATTTGCCACCTTTTTCCGTACTTTCATCGAACTCAATGCCTGCCCAACGACAAGTAGAAATGATTTCCTCTTCCGCACCCTCTACAAAACGTGTTCTGTCCGTATCTTCAATACGCAGAATATTGGTTCCGCCATGATGTTTGGCAAAAAGGTAATTGTACAAAGCAGTACGCAAACTACCTATATGAACAAAGCCCGTTGGTGACGGGGCAAATCGTACTCTTACACTCATAAAATATATTCTCTAATCATGTTCATTTAACCCATTATATCTGAGCAATACTTCGCTCAACTTCGGCATATGTTTTTTCCGTTTCATATACTCGAATCATTACTTTACCGATATTCTTTTTGTCTGCCAAAGCCATACACACCTTTTCCAGCATGTACAGCGCAATATTTTCGGCAGTCGTATAAAAAGGTACAAAAACGGTTTTCATCGGATTCGTTCGGAAAAATTCCTTCATTATCTCATCATCCTCATCACATAAAAAAGCATGGTCAAGCATATCAACAATCGGCTGAACAATCGTTTTGATATCATAATAATCCATAACCATACCGTATTCATCCGTTTCACCTTCTATATCAACCCGCATTGAATAAGAATGACCGTGAATATTACGGCAAAGCCCTTCATGCAAAGGAAGACGATGCCCCATTTCCCAACGGAATTCTTTTGCTATTCTCGTGAGAGCCATATCAAGACCGTTTATACTCTGCTACAATTACGGAAGTCATACCGCCACGAACACCCCATTCCGTCGTAATGGTCATCTCAACCGGCGAACAAGCCCCAACCAAATCATCGAGTATTTGATTGGTTACCGCTTCATAGAAAATACCTTTATTACGGTAGTCGAGAAAATAGTACTTTAGTGCCTTCAACTCCAAACATATTTCCGAAGGAATATACTTTATAGTTACCGTAGCGAAGTCTGGAAGACCCGTAATCGGACACACCGATGTAAATTCATGACAAACATGTGTTATAGTATATGGACGTTCGGGTTTCGGATTTGGAAATGTTTCAAGTTCCACCATAGCATAACAGCCGTATTTTTGCTGCAAATAATGAATAAGAATCACGAAAATACGGCATTTCAGCCAATTTTTCCCGTTTAATCCAAAGCAGATGACATCCAACCATACTAATGAAAACGAGCAGACACAAGGCATCTACGGCAGACGTGCCGTGCTTGAAGCCATACGTGCAGACAGAACAATAGAAAAGATTTTTTTTGCATATGGGTCGGAAGGTGAAGGGATTGATACAATCCGAACTGAAGCAAAGAAAAAGGGTATTCCATGTTCAATTGCAGATAAACAGAAGTTTTCTCTATTGGAAAAAAGGATTCAAGCAAGTGGTGGAGTTGTTCAGGGTGTGATTGCCCTTATGCCTATTTGCGAAACAATCAGTTTGGAACAAGCAATCGAAAAAGCATATGCTCAAACAGATACACCCGTATTTGTTTTATTGGACGGGATTCATGACCCACACAATGTAGGTGCAATAGCTCGATCGCTTTCTTGCTCAGGAGCACATGCTTTAATAGTACCGACACAAAACGGTTCGCCGATTACACCGACGACGATGAAATCATCAGCAGGGGCATTAAACTATATCTCGGTTGTAAAAGCACCAAATACCCTTGTAGCCCTTAAAGATTGCAAAGCCGCCGGGTTTACAATAATAGGGACAGTTATGAATAATGCCGAATCATACGATACACCTGATTATGACTACCCCATCGTTCTTGTTATCGGTAGCGAAGGTACAGGAATGAAACCCGAAACAAAAAGATTATTAGATATTTCAGTTACCATACCACTTTCCGGCAATATTCAATCACTCAATGCTTCCGTTGCTGCAGGTATTATTTTATTTGAGATAAAGAGAAAACAAAAATTATCTTTACAATAATCGGAGTGTCAGTCGAACAGTTTTGCCTTAAATGCACACACAAGTAAGGTCGAAAAGTAACAACACAATATTATTGGGGTAAACAATCTACTTTCCAATATTTACGGCACAACAAGAATCCTTTTAGTACTTTGAGCGGAGCTTGTTTCAAAAACAGCGATATATACGCCCGATCCCAAATCATTAATGGTGTCAGAAACATCCGTCCAATATCCATTATTCCTCTGCCTTGCCTGAAGTGTATAATCGCGTACCATTGTACCCATTATATCATAAAGCCGAACGGTAAATTGTTCATTGATGCTATATAATCCATAAATACGCATATCCAATTGATTTCGACTTGGAACGGGGTTTGTTTCAATAAATAAATAAGGATTACCACGAGGTCCATCCTCAACATCCGTTGCTTGTATTGTTCCCTTTAACAACCAACGTACCCCTATGAAATATATCAGATTGGGTGTTGCAAATACCAAATCACGATTATCAGTATAATTAATCACCGATAATACGGAGGAATCTATTTGCCAACTCTTACCCATATTAGTTGTATATATCATCTCGGATCCCCATTGTCCGGCAAAAATATAGGGTGATAGCTTATGAGTTCGTATAAAAACAGGTTCCCCAATTATTTTATTTGGAAATGCTGTTGAATCATCCTTCACATCCCATGTTTTTCCTCCATCACTTGTTGTCCCGAATATGGGATAATGTAAAGTATAGTCATTCGTTAGTTTTGGATATCTTATTCCGAAAAACATTCCATTATTTTCATCTGTATAGAATAATTGCCTTGTTAAATCTCCTCGTACCGAGTCACCTTGAACTTCCCGACAATCGTTGGATATGATTGATGAATCCCATGTTTTACCTAAATCTTTAGTCATAAATTGACGGCAATGGAAAGAAGTATTTGCTATAAAATAATTTTGAGATAGTGCATAGACATTTTCAAAATCCGTAGAAGATACTTTTTCAAAATGCTGCCATGTTTTACCACTATCATGTGTTATGGATATTACCCCAAAAGTACCGCCGGCTATTCCATATTTACCATCGACAAAATCCACACTATTATATTGCCAATACTTTTTGTTCTGGATTATTTCCCATGTATTACCGGCATTACTTGTCCGAAAAATATAGCCACTATCACCAACAGCAATAATTGTTTTTTCATCGATATATTTCATGGATGAAATACTCGGTAGACTATTAACACTCTTAAAATTAGGAAATAATCTCGTTTTATGCCATGTTTCTCCTCCATCTTTCGTTGTTTCTATGTATTGAAAATATCTCGGAGATTCGCCCACATCCTCATAAGCGGCAACGGCACATTGTTTTTCTCCCAAAACGGCTATGGCATGAATTGCAAGAGTAAGATTACCTTGTTGTTTTTTGAGTAATTCCCACTTTATTGATTGAGCGGAAATAATAACATCATTTAGAATAAGTAATGGAACTATAAACATTAAAACGGAGCGCATAAAAAACCTCTTTTAGTATTCAATAAAATATCGGTCGCTTATTTTGTGATAAACGACCGAACAAAAAAATTAATTACAAACAGCTGAACAGCCAACAGCGCAAGATGTGCTACCACTGGTAGTTGTACCTAACAATGTTATAGTCATTTCGCCAGTAGAGCTACAACACCTTCTCCATGTTCTCAAGCAATAGCCCGAACCGGAGCATACTTGCATTGACCAATTACCTCCCGAATCCTGTACCGCTTTTGCACAAAAGCTATTAAGAACTTCAGTTTCATTACCTGCAGGACATGGGGGACAAGGTCCTGCCACATCATTATCTTTAAGTAATTCCTGTGTTGCATTTGCAAAAATTATAGCTAATTCTTGAGCAGTCCATTCAGATCCGGTTCCGGGGCACGGTGCGGCAGCCCCTACACTCGATAGAAAAATTTGTGTTTTGCCATTAACCTGCCTATAACAATAACATATCCATGTTTCACAGGTATTGCCATTGGGCCATTGCATCTGATAGTATTTACAACCCCAGCTCCACGCAATATTGGTCGGAGCAAGATCATCAGGGCATGTTTGTGCCTTCAGAGAATTTGTTGCCATAAAGCCGCAACAGAGCATAAGCATAATTACTTTAACAAAAGTTTTCATAAATGATTTTCCAAAAAAGTTGAAAAAAATTAGTTTTTTAACTCGCCTGAGGGCATACACTATTCCCTCCGTATATATGATTTGCTCACATATACATACACATAAAAGTGACTACTAAGTCACTCACTCATAACTTTTTCGTAATTTTATGTCGTATCCATAATGGTACTCCTTCTAAATAGTATAGAAATACCCCTTTCGTAAGTTTACTTAACGGTATCGGAAAATGTTTAAGCGCACAAACCGATTCCGTAAGCGGAGGGGGTTATATATTTCCGCAAGAATATGGTTCGTAGAATAAAGGGAATAACGTAAAAGTATTTTTCATCATATCACAACTCACTAACAAACAAGCACTTGGTGTAACGGTAATTATTATGCTAAGGCATTAACCGACTATAACTAACTTACGTATTTGTACTTAAATAAACAAGTGGTTTTTCAATCTGAATAAGGTAAATTCATAAAACTTTTTACCTGTTTATTGTATGGGCATTGTACCTCTCGTAGAATACAAAAAACTATGGTAAAACCGCTACTACAGAATTACTACATTTTTTGATATTTTTTCAGGAAAAAATCGCAAAAAAGGGCTGTTTTGAGGCATTTTGACAACATCCTCCGTCGGTGGTGAATATTCACCTATCAATTTTAGTAAACCGCACCTTGTAAATGAACAAAAATTCACACATTTTTCACTACCCATGCTGTAAGCGGTCTTTTCACTCAATCACTCTCAATTGACATATCTATAACTTACAGCAGGTATTTATCCTTTAAACTTTAGTGTAGCGACAAGGGAAATATGTAAACAACATTGTTTTGGGCTGACACTCCACGATAAAAGACATAACAACACCAACCTTATTCGGTCTCGATAAATGATAGGTTTGCGTAGCATAGCAGTGTACTTTTTCTTGTCCTATCCACTGTAAAGTAGGCATATCTATCGTATAATATTATATCCGTGTATTATATAACTTTATAGGTTCTTAGTCCGCACAAATATTTTCAGAATTAGCGTATTGTTATCTTGTATGAGGTATAAATTATTCGGAAATGTACAGCTTTCCCTACTCCTCATTCCTTCTATACTCCTCCGTATAGAACATATAGTTTTGTGCCGATTGAGTGATTTTTTCTATTTCTTCGGGCTTTAGTTCGCGTACAATTTTTGCCGGAACACCTGCCACCAATACACCTTCCGGTACTTCAAAGCCCTCACGCACAACAGAACCCGCTGCAACCATGGAGTTTTTCCGTATAATGGCACGGTCGAGAATTTTGGCACCCATGCCTATAAGAATATTATCTTCCACCGTAGCACCATGTATAATAGCGGAATGCCCTATCGTCACATCATTGCCTATCATAAGCGGATACTTTTTGTAGGTAACATGAAGCATCGATAAATCCTGCACATTCGTTCTTTCGCCTATGCGTATGCTATGTACATCGCCGCGTATTACCGTATTAAACCATACGGAGGAATCCGCCCCTATCTGCACATCGCCAAGTATAATAGCTCCCGTACATAAAAATACGGTCGGGTGAATAATAGGTGTTAAACCATTATAGGTAAAAACCGATGCGCTCTTTCCATTTTCTATCATAGTGTGTCCTCAAAAAAAATCCCCTCAATATCTTTTATAATGAGGGGAACATATCATCAATTATTATAATCGGCTTAATCTTATTTCACATGAACTTCTTGCACTTGTAATACTTCCCTCGTATCGGGATCGGAAACAATTGCTATAACACCGCAATGTTTTGCATTCGGCAAAAATAAAAATTTGTTATTATCTGTAAGATTCACCGATTGTATTTTCGTGATTTTTGCGCCTTTATTTATAGCTTGTGCCGATAAACTTTCGCCATAAGCACCCGTATTGCCAATACTGCCGCGCATTACATGACGATGGTATATTTCTATATTGTCATCGGCAGGCGGTTTAATTCTATAATCGGTTTGCCAATAAAACACCGAATCCTCAACAAGATATAGAGCCAATGTCGTATTCGGCTTTAAACCTTCCAAAGCCGTTACCGTAGCCGTTACTTTCAAATCATTTGTTGTTGTATTCAATTCCGTTTTAATATCAATCCATGCTTGCGGAATTTTATCTTTTTCACTCAAATATTTGGAATCCCATCCGGTATAACCAACTACTCTTTGTCCTTCGAAAACAGCACGATTAACCATACCATTCGGTTGACCGGCATTACCTATAAAATCCTTAAATAATTGCTCACCCTCATCTGTACGAAAATCCTGTTTATATTTCACACCGAACGGTTTTGCAAAAGTAGCTCCCGAATGAAGGGCTAATACCACAATATTCGTATCATAGAGATTTGCCATTCTTACCACCTCATCGCCCGCTTTCGGGCAATTACCGCAACGGTAGCCGGTATAATCTTCCACAAATACTTTTCTTATAATTTTACCCGGCTTATTTGTATCAGGACCATCAGTAATACGCTTATAAGGTGATTGAATTTCATCGCAACCGCATCCTATTATTATTACAAAGGAAAGACTCGCAATAAACAATTTTAAAAAAAATTTATTCATGGTATTATACTATATATAATTAAAAAGAACTGGAAACTGATACCGAAAATCCATTGGAGGCAGGTACAAAGCGGCAGACACCACCTACGCATAATATACCGCCACGCACTTTACCATAACCGAGTTGCACACGTGTTGCGCCTGTATTATAGACAATATTCGCATTGTAATAATGGGTACGCCAATCCGCATTTTCATTACCGTAATTATATTCATCGAAAATGGAAAAGAACCATGAAGGTGCAATGGAATATTCCAAAAGCATATATGCCCAATCTCCATTATTACGGTCAAGTGTCGGCTTTACCGAATTGCCGTTTGCGTCTTTTAATTCATTGCCCAATTCATCCACCGCAATATGTTTAGCCCATAAATGCTGCACTTCCATACGAATAGTGTTTGTTGATGATATTCGGTAAGAAATTTCGGCTACGGCTACCTGAGATTTTACAATACCGTAACCGGGTCTGCCTTCTGCAACCTCCTTATTATAGTATTGGTTCATATAACCGAAATTGGTTTTAATATTTTTATCCCATTTTTTCTGAATTTCAATATTGATGTCTTCAAAATATTTTCTTTGCCCGAAGGCACCGAATTTGATATCATATAAATGAATATCATTCACATTACGAACGGTGTCCGTTGCTTTTGCCAAAGAATAATTGAAGTTTATATTTGTTCCGTAAGTTCCTCCCAATGCCGAACCTTTTTCAAAGGTATATTGTATATCGCCCTGTAAAGCCACTTCACCATTCGGTTGCGTAGCATAAGGGTATAATGTTAATAAACGATATGTATATTGTTTTGTTAATGCCGGTAAAAAGTTCATCACCAAATTCGTTAGTGTCGAATTTCTATCGGAACGATAATCCATATTGTCAACCGTTTTATAACTTAATGATACGCCAAGCCCCGCCGTAGAATATGCTCCCGATAAAAACAGACCTTGACCTTTATTATAATTCAAAGCATTCGGATTATTCAATATATTTACCGAAGTCGGATCATTACACTTCGTAGCATATTCTCCTTGCAATGAAAATTCTCCCGCAACAAGGTTAAAACGTCCCGACCATGCCATTACATTCTGTGGCAAAATAAATTCTCCGCCGGGGTCTTTCTGAAACTTGCTCGATAAACCTCCGCCTAAACTTAATTGCCAATCTTGCACTCCCGTACCATTATCACCTTTCAGGTATTCATTTATAATCTGAGTTGCATTCACATCAACATCAAGCGCACGTACTAAACCGGGTCCATAATCGAAGAATGAGCGTTGTCTGCCTATCATACCCGTTATACGGAGTCCGTTTGCAGGATAAAGTTTCAGTTTTACGCCATCCAAGGCATTATCAAGCCCCAATCCCCGCTCTTCATAAGAACGGAAAATCATACCCGTGCCTATTTGCTCATAAAAATTACCGGCTGTCAACTCAAACAAATCATCGGTGTAGCGCGCATAACGGAAAGGAATGCCGCCGATACCGTTACCGTTGGGTCCTGCCCAACGACTATCAAAACCGAGAATCTCTTTCAGATACGTTTCATATCGTATGCCTGCCGAAAACTTATCCTTTGTATAGATTAAATTCAAAAAAGCATTTGCTCTCACTTCTTCATCAACTTTCTGTGCGCCGATACTCGTATCTTCCTTATAAGATTGTGCATCAACTTGAAAATTGCCCGTAATCCTGCCCAAGTCCGTTTGCCCTTTACCCTTGTAAGATATTGCAGCTATCAACAATATCACACTCAATAACAGTTTTTTCATGCTTATCCGCAGCTATATAATTGTGATGAAAAAATTATTTAGCACCTTCGGTGCCGGATGTTAACTTCTTAATTTCTTCAAGAAGCTTTTCTTCATCACCCTGTGCATAAGAATTATGTTGGCTGATAATTTTTCCATTACCATCAATGAGAAAGGAGTGCGGAACCGCATTCACATTCATAGCTCGCCTAAAATCGCCATTCGGATCCATCAATACATCAAATTCCCAACGACGACCTTTCACGAATGGGGCTACTTTTGCCTCATTTCGTGCATCATCAATAGAAACCGCTATCACCTTAACACCCGTTTGTTTCCATTCATCATAGTTTTCCGCTATTGAGGCAAGCTCCTGAATACAGGGCTTGCACCATGTGGCCCAAAAACTTACAAATATGGGCTTACCGCCATTATGAAGGGTAGAAGTATTAACGGATTCGCCCGTGATTTTTTTAACATTTGCCGAAGGAAGAACCGGCTTTACAGTCTCATCGCCGGATACCATAAAACTCATGGACGTAAATGCGATAATACAGAGCAAAACAAGATGTTTCATACCATGCCTTGATTTGTGTAATAAACTTATAGTACTATTAAGTGCAAAATACGACAATTAGCCATTTGTACGATGGATAACAATCACCTGACAAAGAGCGCATAGCAGTAATATACCGTAGAAACTTATCAGTACTTTGGGGTATAGACACCATACAGAGCAGTTTAGTTGAAGGTCAAGTTCTTTAAGTAAGAAAGAAAAACGTACTTTACCCTTAAACAAAAAAACGCAGAATACATACTGTATTGCTGCGTTATTTATGGTTAACCGTTTGTTATGTATTACAGATTCATCTCTATACCAAAGTAAAAGTTTCTTTCGGCTGCAGGAAAGTACTGTCCTCCCTCCGCACCGGCGGCATATAAGTTATTGGCAATATTGTTAATCTGCATTCTCAAGCGTAACGATTGTATAGATAAAATATCCTCTAATTCATAAGAAAAATCGGAATTAAAAACGGTATAATCATCCAAACGATTATCAAGATAACCGATAGCTGAGCCATTAAACTTTCTTATTTCGGTAATCATATCGCCAAAGTTATCGGTACGTATTCCGCCTACATGACGCATTGTGAAGGTGGCGGAAAAATTTCCTTGCCTATATTGTGCAAATACACTTGACATAAAACTTGGGAAGCCCGCAATGGAATTACCCTGCAATGAAAAACCACGCGTTAATCCGAGATCACCGTTTTGCACATAAAAAGTCATTTCCTCAATCGTATTTTTACTTGCCGTTGCATTACCACCAATCATAAGTGCACTATTATCGTTTGTAAATACAATAGCCGAAATTTCCGCTTCAAGTCCTATATGCCGTGTACGCGGAGCATTACCGTCACGAGGTGCACCGAATATATCTATCTGACCGCTTTTAACCAATTCATTGCTAAACTCCATCCAATATGCATTTACATGCGACTTCCATGTCTCATCCTTATATGCACCACCTAATTCAATATCAAGCATACGTTCGGGCTTAGCAAGTGGCTGTGTAAAATCATAAACACCATTTTCCTGCTTAAATAAAGGTGCTGCTGCCGATGACCATTGTTCGCTTGCATTATATAAATTATTCATGCGCGGCTCACGCGAAGTAAGCGCAATAGAAATAAAACTATTCAACTTCTCATCAATATTCCAATTAATCCCTATTCGTGGATTAAAAAATAAATAATTATCGGTAAATAAATCACCGCCATTTTGCCCTATTGTTCCTTGTGTAGTACTATACTGCTTAAATTTGCCGCCCGATTTTTCATCGGTTATTCTATAAGCATGATGCACTACTTGCCCTTCTATATTAAGCATAAGATTCGGCTCGATATAATATTGCTCACTTGCAAAAAAGGACATTATATCACGTTCACCGAAATATTGATAGACAAAAAAATCAGGATTATAACCCGTAGGTAGTCCTTCGGCATATTGTATTTTCCCCCAATGGTCGGAACGATGGACTCGTAGTTCCGCTCCGATCGATAATTCGCCTTTTTCTTGTTTCCAGACTAAGCGGGGGATAATACCGCCATGTTTATTACTGACAAATGCCCTAAAAATCGTACCTGAAAGATTAATATTTTCAGGAAAACCGTTTTGTGGCGTCAATTGAAATTGTTCGGCGCCAGCCCACGAAGCATCGAAATCGAAAAATCCATCACCTGTATAATAAAAAAGTGTTGTTTTTAGTGAAAGATTATCGGAGAGAGCCCAATCGGATAACAATTCATAATGTGGCTGAGAAAAGTTTTCTACTTCCTGTTTTCTTGTATTTGCAGAATATCCCGGAATTTGTTTTCCTGCCGCCAAAGAATCTGCGTCATATTCCCAATAATTGAAATTTGCTCTTCGTAACTGCACATCAGAGATAAATGATTTAGGTAACCCTACATAAGCCAAACCATCTGCAAAAGGACCGCCGAAAACGTTTAATTGTAAAGTATGATGTTCATCGAAACGGCTCGCACTTAAAAAATAGCTATTTAATTCTGCCCAAGAGTTATCTCTGTATCCTGCAGAATTAATACGCGATAATCGTCCATAAAAAGCATATTTATCCGTTAAACCCGACGATACTTCCAAAGAATACTTACTAATAGTCGGTACATATTTACTGCCATTTACTCCATACTCCTGAATTCCGTATCCATTGGTAATTGTGATGAATTTTTTGTCTGCATAATTGGCTGTAATCATATTGATACTTCCGCCTATCGCAGCGGCACCATAATTCATGTGTCCGGCACCACGTTGTACTTGAATAGATTGAAGATTGGATGCAATATCCGGGGTGTTAATCCAGTAAACATTATGGTCTCCCGGATCGTTTTGAGGTACACCGTTAATCATTACCGAAACACGTCTTTGGTCAAATCCGCGCACTCTTACATTCGTATATCCGATATTGTTTCCGTTATCGGAGTAGAAGTATACGGAAGGAGTTTGTGCCAACAGTGTCGGCAAATCGAAAGCCGCTTGTTTTTCCTGTAACTCCGCCCTGTCTATTTCCGTAAAAGGGACGGGCGACTGCCTTTCTGTTGCCCTTGTGCCAATAACGGTTACCGCCGGTACGGTATATTCCTTAGCTTTTTGGGTACTGTCCTTCGATTTTTTTTGTGCAAATACATAACCATACGGCACAGAGCATACTAATGCTGCCGCAACTGCTACCTTGTAAAAGGATTTCATGAAAGAAAAAATGAAAGTGGAACAAAAAAATGTTCCGTAGAGGTAGGTTGGAATTTATGACAGTGAAAAAACACATACTGTCATCCGTTTCCCTTCGCCGGTACTAACCGGATCAGGTTCCAAGAGTATAATCTCAGCCGATTTACATATCGGCACCTCTAACGGTAATACAAAAATAAGAGATTATTCGTTTTCCTTCGTAACTACTTTAGCAAATGAACAAAAAATGTGCAATACCTTTCTGTTAAAATCATAAATTTGAAGTAACAGGCATAAGCAAACGACTCATAATCCTAAAACGTCAAGTTATTGCATAAGAAAACAAAAATTTGACTTTTCCTCTTTGGAATCAATGCCATGTTACAATCACAATTATTTGTATAAGAATACTGCCCTTGAGTAGTCGCTATGTGTTGTATTTTTGTATAAATTTTACTCAAGCAATACGAGTGTCCGGTTTATTGATACTCGAGATCATTACCTGAAAACAAAGCGTCAGCTACTCACTATTCAAAAAAAAATCTATGACAAACGGATTTAATATAATTGGTATCTCTAAACGAACAACCAACAAAGAGAATCAATCAGCACAGGATATAGGAAAACTTTGGGAACAGTTTTTTTCGGAAAATATTTTTGAAAAAATCCCTAATAAATCTTCGTCTGAAATCGTTTCTATTTACACTGACTATAAAAGTGATTATACGGAAGAGTATACAACTATTATAGGTGTTCAGGTCTTAACGCTTGACGATATTCCGATCGGACTTATCGGTCGGGAATTTATACCCGAAACTTTTCAGAAATTCACAGCCAAAGGAGAAGTTCCGAAATCCGTTGTCGATGTCTGGGTTGATATTTGGAACAGAGATAAAGAGTTAAACAGAAAATACGCATACGATTTTGAAGTGTACGGACAGAATTCGCAAAAGGGTAACGATTCCGAAGTAGATATTTATCTATCTGTGAATCAGTAGAATAACTCTCATTTGTTATTATTCAACGAGCTACATCTAAAATTGTAACTTCTCTTTTTTTTACACTATATATGGCAGTAAGAAACAGAGTATGCACTTTTCTACTGGTAAGACCTTGTACGAAAATTCAAAGTTGCTTTGAGCAAAGGGAATTACTGAATTTCAGTATTTACATTAGATAAAGAAGATATAAATAGTAACAGGATGGTATTGAATATGCTAAGATTAGCAGGATACATAAACATTTTGATAGCGATAGGACATATTGCGGGACTTTTTTGGGCTGACATAATGTTTGAAGTAACAGGAATCGGTAATGAGATGAAAGAATTAGCTCTAACTCATTATTCACTACCTTATCTCATGACGGTATTTGTCTCAATCTTTTTCCTAATTTTCGGATTATACGCTCTTTCTGCTGATAATAAATTCAGGAAACTTCCATTTGTTAAACCTGTAATCTTTATCATTGCCGGAATTTACTTGTTTCGTGGAATAGGTGAATTAATCTTCGATATTGAACAACAGCAAGGAAGTATGTTTTTAGAGACTTTATACTCGCTCATTGCTGTTTTCATAGGTTTTTTGTATCTCATCGGCGGACTAAGAAAATGGAAAACCACGACACATAAACAGTGAAGATAAACCCTATATCAACCACTTCCGATTATCCGCAATATCACACATTTCTTGACCGTAACTCAGTACGAAGACCGTCTTAGTAATGGGCTTATCACCAAAACATTCCTACGCTTAACAGCAAAGCAGACTACATAAATCGAGTTGTGGCACTATGATTGCTTGTATTGCTTTCATATTGTTATATCAGAGCGTATTTCATGAAAAAAAAGGTACTTACATACATTCTTATCCTATTATCGTCATCAACTTTATATGCGCAAGTTGAGCGACATACGCTTGATATAGCTCTCAATGCGGGTATAACAAAATACTGGGGTGAGTTTACGGATGATCGGCTTGGAGCAAGCGGCTCAATCGGCTTGCGCTATAATATATTTCCCGAATTATTTGTAAACGGTGCTTTCGGGATAGGTAGAACCGAATTCGGTATTTCGCAAGCGCATGTCAGCAAATTTCCTTCCTATTACGGAGCCGGAGCAATTATAGGTCAAAGTCGTTATCCGAATACATCAACCCTTATCGAAGAAACAAATTCTCTACGATTAAATTCATATGAACTGATGCTCGGAGCAAGACCACTGCCCTCCGAACCATTAAGTCCGTATATATTTTTCGGTATCGGTTTGCTTGATTGGAATATAACGAATAGCAAAGAACATTCGCAACTTCCCAATAATGCAAATAGTGTTTATGATAGACAATCCGTCTGCTTTCCGGCGGGTATCGGTTTCGATATCTATATTACAGAACGTTTATCATTCCAAGCGAATGCTTCATATCGTTTTACACCAACTGACTGGTTGGATGATATAAAGGTGGCTGATAGCCGTGATGACGGTTTTGCGACTTTCGGAGCAGGTATAAGTTATTCATTATTTATCGATAAAGATAGAGATGATGACGGATTGAAGAATGAACACGAGGAA
>JALHLL010000010.1:5173-29450 GCA_022844575.1 bacterium | reverse complement strand
TAATAAAGGGGTTCTGAAATTGACAATTCTATCATCATCTAACTTCCTTCTCTTCTTATCATCCTTAACCAATAAATCGTTTAAAATAGCTTTATACTGTGTTGCGGGACTCCATGGTCTTGAGGGCGAGAATACAATTCTGTCGCGCGATATCCATGTAAAAGTTCCCGACATAGCCGGCTCGAATGTTATATAGGGCATATCCGATGACCTTGAGACCAAAGAATCAGGCGCAATGGCTGCATCAAACGTAAATGTCAGGTCTTTTCTCCGTTCAATCTCGGTACCGAAATCTTTTTCATCGAGACTAACGGTATTATCGGTGCACCCGTTTACACATAATAAGCAAAAGAGCGTGACAAGGAAAAGGAAACGATTTGTTTTCATTGGTTTGGCGGAATAAACTTAAAAAAACACCCTGTAACAAAATTTTCATTACAGGGTATCAAGTATGTATTAGTTTCTCTATAAATTACTTCTGTTGCGGCGCATTAAAAACGCCTTTGCCATTTTCGTCTATCAGCCATAATGACGATTCGGGAAACATCTCAACGCCACCTAAACGTCCTTTCACTGCTATTGATCCTAACACGGCTCTCTGATTGGCATTTACATCATAGAGTTCCAATGCAGGTTGGCTTGTCTCATCATTAAAGCCGAGTTTCATACGCGACTTTCTGTCTTTCATATAGTACAATTTACTATTATCAAGTTTAGTGACTAATGTTGCTTCCATTATGTTTTTTTGCAAAGCATCTCGGCGAATCGTACTGAAAGTGACATCTTCTTTACTACAATTCAAAAAAGCACTTGATGCACGTCCGGCGTTTTCCATTGAACAATCAAAAAAGGTACCCGGATTTGCACCGGCACTTGCTTTTAAAGAAACTGTCGAAACAATCTCACCATCGGCGGAATTATTTGAACGAGAGGACATCATAAACCCTACATCTCCACCATAATTTGCCCATTCACCGGCTTTTTGTCCGTTTTCTGCGACTAAAGTGAATTTTTTTGCTTTTATTTCAGCAGGATCATCGGCCATCCAACCTGATAGAATGAAGACAAACATTACCATAAATGAACTCAAACTAATGAATTTGAATTGGGTATTACGGCGTTTTAATGTCCGCACTTCCGCTTCCAAAATATCAAGTCTGTTTTCTGTCATTTCATACTCCCAATAATTAAACTTTGTTTATCTGAACTTTAGTTGCGAACTTACGAAGTCTTAATGAAACATAATGTTCGATAGTTTCGTTTTTGACTTTATAATAAAACAATAGCCAAAACTAAGCCGAGAATACAATGAAATCTTCACTAAATAAACGGTTTTTTTCTGTTTTCTTTATCGCTGCAGTTTTGCCCATACTCTGTATCCAAAAGACCTATGCTCAAAACTCGGTTGACTGGACGGCAGTGCATACGAAAACTATGGAGTCAATCGATGCCTTATATAGTTTGAACTTTGATGTAGCGGAAAAAAAGTGTGCCGAAACAATAGCTTTGGCTCCGGGTGACCCGCGCGGGCACTTTTTCAGGGCAATGATTCATTATTATAGATATACCTTAATCACCAATTCCGAAGCTGACTACCATAAGTTTGTTGCTCATTCCAAAAGAGTAGCCGAAGTATGTGATAAAATCCTAGAATCAAGGGAAAACGATTCGAAGGCACTTTTCTATAAAGGCGGAATTATCGGGTATCGCGGTTTGATAAGATTTAATAAAGGCGATCATTCAGCAGCATTTTGGGATGGCAAAGAAGCACTTTCAAACCTTGAGGATGCATTGGAACTTGACCCTAATAACGCCGACATTCAAATGGGATTCGGTTTATTCAATTATCTTATTTCACAAGCACCCTCAAGCATTAAACCTATGTTAAAAGTTGTCGGTTTGGAAGGTGATAAGTATAAAGGGCTCCGACAACTCGAAAATGCTGCGAAAAACGGCGTGTATTGTAAGAATGAAGCAAAACGTTGGTTGAGTACATTCTATAATTGGGAAGAACTCTATAATAGGAGTGCGTCAATGTATAAGTCAATTCTTACAGAATACCCACAAAACACATGGATAAGACTTGGCTATATTAATTTGCTTGTAAATAGTCTTCGTAATCCTGATGAAGTAATTGAGCAAACAAAAGAAATGGAGAAAATTTCTAAACACGATTTTAAAAAACCTCTGAGTAGAGCATATCTTCTCTGTGGATCGGCGCATTATTTCAGATTAGAATACGAGAATGCGATTCAATGGTATAATAAATGTGTAACCCTTAATATAGATTCCAGTCATGTGAAAAATGCGTATTGGAATATCGGTAGAACAATGGAAGTAATGGGCAACCGAAAAGAGGGATGGAACTATTATGTGAAGTCCGAATATGATAAAAAAGAATATCTGAAACCTCTTACGGATGATGATATTGTTCTTATCAAATTCGAGAACCTGTTTCGAGCGGGGAAATACAGTTCGGTTACTGCTATGGAAAATGAAATAAAAGATAGAAAATGGAACGACGATGATAAAGGTAGAGCTTTATACTCTTTAGGAAGATCGTATTATGAGCTTGGTCAGTTTTTACAAGCAGAGAGAGTTTTTTCTCAGATTACATCTCTTAAACCGAATGATAATGCATGGTTACCACCTTATGCGTTATACAGGTTAGGAATTGCGTATGCAGCTAATAAAAAAGAAAATTCTGCCTACGAGGTTTTTACAAAAGCACTGGAATACGAAAATTATTCCTCGGAAGAATACCTGAAAAAATTGATTATTAAAGAACAACATAAATTGAAAAAAAAATCATAGGCAAATCGTGCCTATTACTTTTTATTAGTTTCTTTACTAAAATTCTTAATTATTGATTATACACTGTAAACATTTTAGCATATTTATCATTTAGTAATCGAACGACATACCACTTATTTGGGATGATGTTCTGTAAATGAATAGAATAGCTACCTGACTCAAAAGGCATATTTTCGGAAAAGATTTCTTCACCCAAAGAAGTATATACGCTTATTTTACCATAGATAGGTATGTCGGAATTGATATTCAAAGTCCCATTGTGACAATATAAACGGAATTGCTCTTCACCTTCGGATTCATTCACCTTTACGGACGTAGAATTATACTGTTCGCCAAAATCACACTGTTCAAAAAGACCTGAAAATTCTGCGGTCTCGCCTTCCTGTACAGAAATTATTTTATCAAAAGTTGCGTCAATGAGTAAACTATTTCTATCTAAGGGATTTGTTAATTTCATATTATCGTATATTTGTTTTTCACTCCGAACCTTTCCCCATAAGCGTACATTATCTATATAACCGCAAAACGGTTGAGCTGAATTGTTGAAAGAAGGGGTATTTCCGATAACAAAAACTTTCATTTTATCGTTAAAGAATCCTGAATATTGTGTGGAGTATGATGACGAGGTTTTTACAACTTTACCATTAATAAATATTGAAGGTGTACTTAAACCATTCCATTGTACAGCTATATGTTGCCATATATCATAATGAAGTATGGAATCTGAGGTGGTTAATGATGAGAACGAATTATTATGCCATAGTATTAAATTTATTGAGCGATTAAAAACAAAACAACGAATTTTATACCCATAATATGCAATAGAATAATAACGATTTTTCTTCATTTCCGAGGATGGTTTAATACATGCCTCAAGTGTAAAAGCCGATGACAACTGATGAGTATTTTGTATAGTTCTCAGAACAGCTGCAGTTGAATCCGAGCTCTTAAAGTATGCACTTCGTCCATACCCTGAAAGCGGGACTGTAACGAGAAAAGTATCTTCAATAATTGTTCCCATATCCGGCGATACTACAACACTGAACGTTACTTGTCTGTTCAGTTTCGCGTTTTTATCAACCTGAAAACGAAGTATATTGAACCAATGAAATCTCCCCTGACCGTAAATTCTCTCAGAGAACGTTGATTGTAATAATTTAATATCAGGATCATTACAACTTACCTTGATAGTTGTTTTTACTGATGAGTTATTATTACTTAGATCACTAAACTCAACACTTCCGTTTACATTATCGCCCCTTCCTACTATCATCTTATTATTATCAATATACAATGAAACTTTACGAAATTTTAAATTGTACGGCTCAGCTTTTTTTGGATTGAAAATATCAAAAACATTTTCATACAGTGTGTGTAATGATGATTTGAACAATATTTTATTATGCGTTTCATTGAGAACTCCACAAAAAGAAATATTATTAACACTATCGTACAATACAAATGATTCATAGCCATACAAAGAACTTACGACACCGTATAGTGGTCGTTCATTTACAAACATTTTTCTGACACCTGCACCTATAAACTCATTTTTTAAATCTTTTGAAAATGAAAGTATTTTATCCAAAGATTTTTTTTGCAAAATGCGACCGCTTAAAAGCATATACCCCCATTTTGCTATTTCACTCGGTGTTGAAATGATGTTTCCGATGCCAAATTGAATAGTATAACGTGCGGTATTCGGTATGTCTTTCATATCACCGCCCCACGTCTCAAATGTAGTATCAACAATACCCGACATATATCTTGAACTATCGGTTTCATAATAACCAACAAAGGTTCTTTTCATATCAAGGGGTTTGAAAAATACATTTCGGAGATATTCCGCATATGTTGTTCCCGAAGCTGCTTCCACAATAAGTGCCAATACTAAGTAATTTGTTCTTGAATACATAGTTTGTTTTCCGGGTTCATATAAAGGGTCCCCGAGTGTTGCCGGAATTTTTGTCGGTGAATGAATTGTACTAGGAAAACGTTCCCATACATTCTGAATAAGATAAATATCATTCATATAATCACGAAGGCCGCTCTTATGTAAGAGTAATTGCTCTATTGTTATCTTTTCTGAAATGGCGGGATACTTTGGTAAAAATCTTGAGATAGTATGATCGAGCCGTAATTTTCCTTGCTCTGAAAGTTTCATAATAGCTGCTGCCGTAAAAAGTTCGGTTATGGCTCCGACTTCAAAAACCATTGATGTATCAAGTATTTCGAACTTATCTTTATTGCTATACTCCGAGGCAAAAGCCCACTTGCCATAAGTACCGCCGTACGATGCAATGCTAACACCTTGTTTTACGTTTGCATCCGTTCCTGCAAAAACATCTCTCACTTTGCTTTCTAATAACTCCTTTTGTCCTTCAGTCAACGTTATCTGTTTTTCATCTGCGGCAAATACATAGGCACAGTTCGATAAAATACAAAGCAAAACGGTCGGTAACAGTAGTCTTACGGTAAACATACTCGCTCCTAATATGATACATGCAATATGCACATTAGCAGTGACAAAAAAAAAATGAAAATGTTACTTTTTGTTACCCGAATTTTCAGGGTTGTATTAGTCTATATTTCGTAGTTTCGCTTTTACTTCTATTCTTTCAAACAGATACTTTCTCTCTATGAATGATAAAAAACAGCTACGAGGTTGGTACTTTTACGATTGGGCAAATTCATCATATCCTTTAGTCATTAACACGGCAATTTTTCCTATTTATTATGCGGCTGTTGCCCGAACAGGCAGCTCTAATATGATTAAATTGTTTGGGTTTACATTTCTCAACTCTGAATTATATTCGTATGTCATCGCATTATCGTACTTAATTGTGTGTTGTTTAACTCCTGTATTATCCGGCATAGCCGACTACTCGGGAAAGAAGAAAAATTTCCTGCAGGGTTTCTGTTATTTCGGTTCTTTGTGTTGTGCGCTTTTATCACTCTTTTCGCATGAGAATCTGATATTTGGTTTACTTGCTGTTATGGGTGCGAGTATAGGTTTTTCGGGAAGTCTTGTTTTCTATAATGGTTTCTTACCCGAAATTGCTACACCTGAAGACCAAGACAAAGTATCGGCGCGCGGATTCGCTATGGGATATATAGGAAGTTCGATACTTCTTATTGCATGCTTAGTCGCAATTATGAAACCCTCATTCATAGGATTTGAGACAGGGCAAAAATCGGAAGTAGAGATTTTTACGACAATAGCACCTTACACATTCATTCTTGTAGCCCTCTGGTGGGTGGGGTTCGCGCAAATTACATTCCGTGCTTTAAAAAACTCGCCGCGCTCTACTATACAAAAAAATGCTTCGATGTTAACTGCAGGATTTAGGGAGTTACTTGGTGTTTGGAAAGAACTTCAGCATCAAATCCCGCTCAAAATTTTCTTGGCTGCTTTTACATTGTATTCAATGGGAGTTCAAACCGTTATTCTTATGGCAACATTTTTTGGTGAGCAGGAGGTCCGTTTAGAATCATCGGATTTGATAATTACTGTTCTTATAATACAATTTATTGCCGTTGCAGGTTCATATCTTTTTTCCACGCTATCGTCTAAAATCGGTAATATAAATGCCTTATCTTTAAGTTTACTTATATGGGTAGGCGTTTGTATAGGTGCATATTTTGTTAAAACCATTACACAATTTTTTCTAGAAGCCGCATTTGTGGGCTTGGTACTTGGTGGAGTTCAGTCGCTTTCGCGCTCAACATACTCAAAACTACTACCCGAAACACACAGTCATGCATCCTATTTCAGTTTTTATGATATTTGTGAAAAAACAGGTGTTGTATTCGGTATGTTTGCCTACGGAGCGATTGCGGGTATCACAGGCAATATGAGAAATTCCATAACAGCACTTATGGTTTTCTTTTTGGCAGGACTGATTCTGCTTTCTTTTATTCCGAAATTCACAAAAAAAACTGCACCCGTTTCATAAAAAATAATGAACTTACCTATATTATTTGCAAAAAGATTATTATTCTACAAGCGTTCGGTTTCTTTTATTTCCATCATAACCGTTCTATCTATTATCGGTATTACAGCCGGTGTAGCTGCTCTTATTTGCGTATCATCTATCTTTAACGGTTTCGGTACATTATATTTTACTATGCTTACTGAATTTGATCCCCATATAAGAATTATACTTCCTGAAGATAAAGGCGAAAATGACTTACACAAAAAAATAATAGCGAATGATATTGTACAGTCCTCATTCTCTATGAGGGAATCAAAAGTAATATGTTCGCATAAAAGTTCTACTCAGCCCTTTATTTTAAGAACGGTAGATAAAAAAGACAGTAATTATATTGCATCAATACTTAAATCTACCGGATGGGGAAATAAGATCATCGGAAATCACAATGATATTCCCCATGTAGTTATAGGTGCGGGTGTAAGCGATAAGTTAAAAGTTGCTCCGGGAGACACGATTTCATTACTCACTTTAAGTGGAATAGAGCAAGCGGCGCAAACAATGTCTATTCCTCAAAGTATGCAAGTAATTATCGGTGGAGTATTTTTAACGAATATTAAAGAATATGACGGTGCAATGATGTATTCATATGACGAATCATTCCCAACGATTACCAAATATGCCACTAACTTATTGGAAGTACGATTGCATGATAAAGAAAATGTAGGGAATTATATAAACGAGTTATCACATAACAAATCACTTACTTTACTCTCATGGCGTGATTTGCATAGTGATATATACGGAGTTGTTGATTTTGAAAGAATGGTATCTTTTATTATCGTCGGCTTGGTTGTAGTCGTTTCGGCTTTTAATATTCTTGCTTCGCTTTCCATGACAGTTATTCAAAAAAGGCGTGATATTGCCTTAATGAAATCAATTGGAGCCAGTGATTCGCTCATAGCTAGAATATTCTTAACGCAAGGTATGATTATCGGTATATTTTCAACAACATTAGGTGCTGTTTTAGGAATTGCACTTTGCCTTGGTCAACAACATTTCGGATGGATAAAACTTGATTCCGCGGTTTCCATTGTACCGTCATTGCCCGTTTCCATCGATCCGCAAATGGTTGTTTTTGCGATTGTATCATCATTGTTATTATGTTTTCTTGCCACAATTTACCCTGCTCGAAGAGCCGCACAAATGAGCATTCCCGAAAATATTATTGAGAATTGATTTGATATTGTAATATTCATATTAGAACATAAAAAAACTCCGTTAGAATCTAACGGAGTTTTTTTATAATAAATCAATGTAAGATTAGCCGAATGCCTGAATACCTGTAATATCCGCACCGAGAATAAGTGTATGAATATCATGTGTACCCTCATAAGTACGTACTGATTCCAAATTATTGCCGTGGCGCATAATCGGATATTCATCAAGAATACCATTAGCTCCGTGTAAATCGCGTGCAATACGTGCAATTTGTATGGCTATATCCACATTATTTCTTTTTGCCATAGATACTTGTTGCGGACGCATTGTACCTGCATCTTTCAAACGGCCCAAATGATAACACATAAGTTGTGCTTTTGTAATTTCATTGAGCATAAATACTAATTTTTCTTGCACTAATTGGAAAGAGGCAATCGGTTTATCGAATTGAATACGTGATTTCGCATAATTGAGTGAGGATTCATAACATGCCTGTGCAGCACCTATCGCTCCCCATGAAATACCATAACGAGCTTGAGTAAGACACGATAATGGACCGCGTAATCCCTCTATATTCAAAACATTTTCTTCCGGTACTTCCACATCTTGAAAAACTAACTCACTCGTGACCGAAGCACGAAGCGAATGTTTACCTTTCATCACCGGTGCCGTAAACCCCTTCATTCCTTTTTCAACAAGAAAACCACGTATTTTACCTTCAAACTTTGCCCACACTACCGCAACATCAGATAAAGTACCATTTGTAATCCACATTTTTGCACCGTTTAGTAAGTAGCCGCCATCGGTTTTTACCGCATTCGTAATCATACCCGACGGATTAGAACCAAAGTCAGGTTCTGTTAGTCCGAAGCAACCAATCGCCTCGGCAGAAGCAAGTTTCGGGAGCCATTTTTTACGAATTTCTTCAGAACCATAGGTATAAATCGGATACATTACTAATGAACTTTGTACCGAAGCAAAAGAACGAACGGCAGAATCGCCGCGCTCAAGTTCTTGCATGGCAAGTCCGTAACAAACATTGTTTGCTCCGGCGCAACCATATTCTTGAGGTAAAGTAATACCGAATACACCAAGTTCCGCCATTTTATGCGCTAAGTGCATCGGAAAAGTTCCGTCCTGATAGTGTTTTTCTATTATGGGCAACACTTCATTATCAACAAAATCCGCAACGGATTCTTGGACTAACTTTTCTTCGGGTGATAACAAATCATTCACACCAAAATAATCGCAACCATGTATTGCCATAATTGAATACCTTATCAAGATTGTTAAAATAGTAAAGTTTAGACGTTAGAACTAATGCAAAATTATGGAATGCTTAAGGAAAGAACTATAAACTGAGGTTTAATCCGACTGTAAGAAATAGTGAAATCGGTTCGGAAGGAATGATTCCGGGTCCCGGATAGCCATCGGCACGACGTGTAAAATACGATTTATTAAGAACATTATTTACACCCCCTTCTGCGACAAATACACCGTATTTCCATGTTGCAGAAAAGTCCAGTATTCCATAGGAAGGTATAGTTCCGATAACTGCTGTTGATGATCGTTCAGCATTCGTTGCATCGGAATAATGCTTGTGCGTATAACTATATAGCACGGTAAACGTAAGACCGGAATAAGTTACTGAAGTACCGAGTCGTGCTGTTAAAGGTGGCACTAACTCCACTTCCTTACCTTCTACCGCACGATCTTGAGATGCTCCGTAACGACCGTACTGATATGCAAGGTTTATAAAGGAAGTCACCTCGAACGGAAGCTCATAATTACATAATTGAGCATAATTAATTAATGTAAACGTTTCGATTCCGTATGTATGCGAGTTGGCAATATTCGTTCTGTAACGAATAGGCAAATACAAAGGCGGAACATCATTTTTCTGAATCATGCCTATTCTATTATTGTACGCTAAATAGAATAATGACATATCACAATATAAACCCCGAATCGGAAAACCGCGAAAACCGATATCCGCATTAAAACCTCGCTCATCCTGCAAATTAGTATCTACAATAATATTAGGATTATTAATACGAATATCGCTGAACGTTATAGAACGATAATTTTGCGATATATTCATATAACATTCAATATCGGAATATGGATGCCAACTTGCCCCTAAACCGAACAAAAACAGATTACGAGGATTATCGGTATTTTCTTCAATACGAGTATCGGAAACAACATTTCCTGCAAAGTCAATTACTCTTTGCTTATAATAACCCTTTGCCGATGTATTGATATACTCATACCGTATTCCGGGTGTAATGCTAAAGTTTTCCGAAAGAAAAAAGATATTCTCGGCAAATACTGCAAAATTTTTATTCGGGAAACGATAGTCCGAGACTTCAAGATTATCAGGCGATAAAAATTTGAAATTCGACGATGAATCTGCGTTAGCATCTCCTTGTTTGCGCGTTGTAAAACCCGAATAAACACGAAAACCCATTGCTAATGATGAGGTAACCGTTTTAAAAAAATCATGCTGTATCAAAACCCGTGTTTCATTACCCCAATTACTGTATTCATCATATAATAACTGTCTGTTTTTCCCTAAATCCAATACCGTAATTCTCTCCAAATTTCCTAATGCTCCTCTTGAGGCAATTAAACCGAATGTCTGCGATTTAAGTTTAATATTATCCGAAATTCGGACATCCAACCGAGCAGAAAAAAGATTCCACTCTACATCAAACCAATTTCTTGCTCTAAATGATTGGCTTGGGTCACGTTGAAATTCAACGTCTGAGAGACCGCCCGGCTGTTTGGCAAGATAATCCATTCGAGTATAATCAAAGAATACGCCTATATCATCTGAAATTTTAATTTCAGAAGCTACATATATGTTTTGAATATTAAAATCGGAATTAGGTCGCCATCCGGTACCGCTTTTATGCTGATAATACCCATATATCGAAACATCACCTCTTCGTACATTAATGCTATTAAATGTACCGAGCAAACCGAAAGAACCTAAAGTCTGTAATGAGTTGATATGAATATTCGTGTCTTCCGTAGGTGTATGAATAATGAAATTAAGCATACCCCCGAATTGAGTGCCATATTGCAATGAGGCAGCCCCCCTTATTATCTCAATTCTTTCAATCGCTTCGGCAGGTGGAGTATAGTAACTTTCAGGATATCCCAAAGCATCGGCACTTATCTCATAACCGTTCTGCCTTGTATTAAAGTTCGATGTTCGGTTCGGGCTTAATCCCCTTGCACCAATATTTAACTGTACACCCGAGCCGTCATTTTCCCATACATTAAGCCCCGCCACGCGACTATAAATTTGTCTTGCTGTATTCGAAGCACGATTTACAGATAAATCCTCAACAATTATTTGCTCGGTTTTCTTCGATTCAAAAATGGTTACATCTTGCACGGCAGATAAATGCAGTTCTTTTGAATCATTATGTTTATCAGCTTCTACAACAACCTCCTTTGTTTGTGAGGACGTTGACTTTAACACGACCACTATATTAGTATCTCCTAAACCACGAAACTTGATTTTTTTATTAAAATAACCATCGGCTGAAATTGTGTACAGAATAGTCTCATTACTTCTATAGGGAAAGGACACCTTACCTTCCGAATTTGTTTTCTCGGATAATGAGTGTTTTATTGAAAAAATACGAGCATCCTTGATAGGTGTTTTTTTATCGCTATCCAGTACGGTTACGTTTAATGTAAGCAATCTATTTGCTACTTCTGCAAATACGGGAGTATATGCAAAACATAGCAGACATAATAAAACAAAACTATATATCAATCCTTGTAATCGAGTATCCACTTTTTTTCTGAAAAATCATCATTACACTGTGTCAAATCCACTGTCGAATCTATGAGTAAACGGCTTGGACGACCGTTTAATGTAGCATATACTTCGGCTCTTACCGAAGGCATATTTACTCCGCGCTTTTCATAATATTTTGCTAAAAAATGTGCAAACTGAACAATCATGTCCGGCTGCATAGACATTTGTTTTTCTTGATGTCGGTTCAAAAATTCCGAATTTACCACAATCCCTTCTTTGCCCGTTTTCCTGTCCTTAACATAAAATGTCGCGGAGCCTGATTTTTCCATCAACATCACTCGCCAACCAAAACGATACCCCTCTTCTGTCCAAAAGCGATTGCCTGTATAGAGCAAATATCTCCACGGAATTATCAATTGAGCGATGAGAATGAAAGCAAGCACAATAGGAATAGGTTTGTATATCTTTGGGGGATAATCTGTTTTTGTACTTGAAGTGTTTTTCCACAAAAAAAGTCTGAGGATTTTTTCATGAACAGCTGAATCGAAAAAGATAATCACACTTAATGTCATAACCAATGGAAATACACCTATCTGAAAAAAGTACCCTGTAATACCATGAAAAATAATAACGGCAGTAAAGGCAAATATTCGGCTTTTTTTCCACATCAATGAAAAAGGAATCGTACAATCGAACAGCATACCCATCCAACTGAAAAGATAAGCAACCCATCTCTCACGGAACAATGAACCTATAAACGGAAAATCATCTTGTGCGGGTAGCCAAATAGAAAGCGGCATTCCATTTAAAAGCCATTCGCTATTGATTTTTGCAATTCCTGCATAAATATATACTATGGCTATCATACATTTCAGAATGTCAACACTATATTTCGGCACATAATCCGAATAAATTCTTTTTCTTAATAAAGAATCAAGCGAGAATTTCACGTTAGCAGGTAAAAAACAAAGAATAAGTGAGATAACGCTTACAAAGTAATAATGATTAAGATAATATGTTTTATCAATTAATTCAACATAGGTAAATAGTAGAAAAAAGAGAATTACCGCAACTCGATAAAAAAAACCGAGCATAATACAGAGTGCTGTAAGTATAAGCCCGCCAAATAAAGCATAAATAAACTCCGGCGAATATGGTTTTACAAACTCAAAACCATAATAAGTAAAATGGTATTGAGGAGCAATATATTGTTCTTCAATCCACCCTAAGTATATAAAGCGAAGAGTACTTATCAGCATTAGTATGCCGAAAAGCACTCTGTATAAAACAAGCGATGAACTCGGAACTGCCGTATGTATATACTTTTCTACTTTTTCGCTTATTTTCTTAATCACCGTCCCCGCTTGAATATGTAATACTTATGCCGAGCAAGGATGACATATCGCTTTTTAAGAATCGTGTCATTTTTTGTAACTCCGTATTAATTGTCTCAACGGAAGGCTCGTTTGTAGTTATTGCCTGTGACAAAGTTATATTATTCGGAAATGAATTAAAAGCATCATTTACCGATTTTATTTGCACTTGTGTACTAAGAACAAGGTCTTTACCTGTTACCGTACTTGCTACATACTCTTCAAAGCCGATGCCATCGTAGCCGTTTGTTGTTTTTCCCTGCCATAAACGTTGAATAGTTTCCCAGTGTTTTCTTGATGTCTCAAAACTCGAACCACTGTAAAAACCCTCTACTTTGTCCGGTTCGCTTTTTGTTTGCCCGGGTCTTTTACCAGCCGGCAATCCGTATTTATAATTCTTTAATGCTTCAAAACTTTTTACAAATTCATTATATAGTTCGGATGTTGAACTACCTGCATCTGTTCCATTATTTTCTATAAATTTAGAACGATATTGCGACCATTTCGTATAAACTTCATTTATTTTTGTTACAATATCATTCGTAATAGCAATCAGATACGCTTTTCTTTTTTCACCCTCCGCACTTTGAAACTTACGTACAACCTCATTATCATCCGATTCAAACAAAAGATACTCAATACCTAAAAAACCTCTCGTATCTCGGGCAAAATTACTGAGAGAATTATCGCCGGAAGCAATATACTCCTCGATACCCTTTTTACTTTGCGAACCTGTAATTGTACTCGGGAATGTACCTATATCCTCCGATAGTGTTCCGAAATTTCCTTGAGCAGGACCGAAATCGAATGATGAACAATTCTGCCATTGCATATAAGCTTCATGCCAAGCTATCTGAGCATTTTTTAAACTTTGCTCATCGGATGAACTTGCGAATCTTTCAATAGATATTTTGAGTTCTCCAACTTCCCTATTAAGTTTTGCATATTCGGGAATAATTAAAGAATCGGCATAGTATGTTAAAAAAGTCACCCGATCGAAAGAATCGGGTGTACTATTGTTTGATGCTTCATCTCCGCAGCCGATTATCATAATCGGAGTCAGTAATAATAAAAGAATTGTGTTGATGTGATTTTTTCGCATAATCCTAATACAATCTTCCTCTTATCTTTTTTGTTCGGTTATCCAATTTTTTCTGAATGCTTCCATTTGTGCATCGGAAAACCCATAAGTTTTTTTCAGAATACTTTGCGCTTCAATCAAATTGGGCAAATACTTTGCAGGATCTTGAACAAATAAGTATGTTTTCGTTTCATTAAGATTTTTTGCCAAGAGCAATGTAAGAATATCATCAATATCTTTATCAGTTATGATTTTCGATGATGTACCTTTTAATCCGTGAATAAAACCGGCACCTTCAGCATAAGCATGAAGTGCCGACGCAATTTCATCAGATGTAGCATTTGTTTTACTCAATCCCGAAACAGTTGCATACATATAGTTAATAACAGTGGCAGCCAACGCTTTTTCCCAGTTTTCTTTAATTCCTTTAAGTGCACCTTGTAACTCTTCATTATAGGAAGCACCGGCTTTAGCTGCTGCTTGCGCCGTTAAAAAGTTTTTCTGTATTTGGCGATAGAATCCATCCCCCGAATTGTCATCACGACGGGCTGCATATAAAGCCGATTGAATATCCGGTTTGGTTGTATTTGTTGCTGTATTTGTATTCGGAAATGATGGATCAGCACCGTATAATACCATCGCTTGGCTCAATTTCTCCGGTGTAATACTTCCTGTAAGATATGTTGAGGCAGCATAATTATAAAGTGCTGCTCCGAACAAACCTTTTTCTATACATTGTTCAAGTTCAAGACCGTGTTCTTCAAACAGATAAGCACCTAAGACACCGCCATTACCGTTCTCAGCAGGTGATTTGAACGGATCGTATGTACCCCCGCTTGCTTTAGCAAGTTCCTGTACATATTGAGTGACATTTTGTTTATAATATGTGCTGATAAGATTATCAAAATCAGATGTTTCAAGTAGAGCCATTATCTCCGATTCCGTTACAGTTACCCCTTTTACCCTTGCTTTTTTGATATGACTGACGGCATCAACCAATGCTTTACGCCAAGCAAATTGTTGTTTTGTTGCAGCGATATAACCTGTTGTATCATATTGTGCCGGAATCGTAAGCGGAGTTTTCGGTTGTAATGGGTTTTCATCATCCTTACAGCCAATTATAATAACGGAAAACAATAAAACTAAGGCATATTTGGAGGTACAGAAACGCATGACACTAAAAAAATGTGAATAAATCATATTTGGACTAAGTCTAAATTACGGAAAAACTCTTTTTTAAGCAAAACATATTAACAAAATGTAAAATGAAATCCTCCCGAAATGTACAGCTTTTGGTCTTTTTGTATTAAAAATGCAATGCCACGCCGCGAATTAAGTAATTTTGTAGACTTATTTTGTTTCATAATAGACGATGCATTATGTTAAGCCCAAATAGCGCGTACATTGATGCTTTATATGCTGAATTCCTCATTGATCCGAATTCGGTAAGCGATCAATGGAGAGCGTACTTTGCAACTCAATACTCCCCCAACGGATCGAGCAACGGGGCTTCGATTGCACAACAAACACCGACACCAACAAATGTTCAGAACGGTACTCAAAATCAAAATGTTGATATACCTGCAAGAACAGTAACAATACCGGAAGTTCAAACAACACCGATACCGACACCTATACCTATGCAAGAAAGCAAACACACGACAATTCCTTTGGGTGCAAATGATAAAACGGAAATACTAAGCGGCATATCGGCTCGTATTGCCGAGAACATGAATAATAGTCTTCATGTACCGACAGCAACCTCATTTCGTGCCATTCCTGTAAAAGTATTGGAAGAGAACAGAAGATTACTCAATAAGTTCCTTGCTACACGACGTAAATCGAAAGTGAGTTTCACCCATATATTAGCATGGGCTCTCGTTAAGTCATTGGTAAAATATCCTAAACTTAACGATGCTTTCAGTTATGTTGATGGTAAACCGGCGCGCATCAATCGTGGTGGAATCAATATTGGCTTGGCTGTTGATACAACACGTAAAGATGGAACGAGAATGTTAGTCGTACCCTCAATAAAAGATGCGGGGAAATTAACATTCGCAGAGTTTTGTGCAGCTTATGATGACTTAATAGCACGCTCACGTAAAAACGCACTTACGGTTGATGAACTATCGGGTGCAACTATTTCCTTGACAAATCCGGGTACTCTCGGAACACTTGCTTCTGTGCCGCGCCTTATGGAAGGACAAGGTCTTATCATAGCAACGGGCGGAATTGAATATCCTGCAGAGTTTCAAGCGGTTATGCCTGAGGTTCTGTCAACGTTAGCAATCAGTAAAGTATTAAATATCACCTCAACATACGACCACAGAATTATACAAGGTGCTGAATCGGGTGAGTTTTTAGCTCACTTAAGTCAGTTAATACTCGGGCAACATAATTTTTACGATCAGATATTCGCTCAGCTTCAAATTCCTTTCGAACCGATGCGTTGGTCAGCTGATAAACGCTTGAATCCTTTCGGTTCTCAAGATGAATTGGAAGTACTCGATAAGGAAGCATTAGTAGCGAAAATGATACACTCCTATCGCGTGCGTGGTCATTTACAAGCAAACATCAATCCGCTCGGTTTACAAACGTATTATTACCCCGATTTAGATCCGTCAAGTTACGGATTCACCATTTGGGATTTGGACAGACACTTTGATACAGGCGGTCTCGGTGGTGTTAATCGTGCTACTTTAAGGGACATTATTGAATCGCTAAGGGATACTTATTGCAGACAAATAGGTATTGAGTTTATGCACATCAATGACCCTGACCAAAGAGAATGGATTCAAGATCGTATCGAATCCAGCCACTTTGAAGTCAAGTTCGATCGCGAGGAGAAAAAACATAATTATTTAAGTCTGCTTGAAGCTGAAGCATTTGAGCAATACTTACACACAAAATTTATCGGACATAAACGTTTTTCATTAGAAGGAAGCGAAACGACACTTTCCTTTATGGAAAAAGTGCTTGAACAAGCAGCCCAAAAAGATTTAAAAGCTGTCGTCATCGGTATGGCTCATCGTGGCCGGTTAAATGTTTTGGCGCACTTGCTTAACAAACCTTATGAAAAAATCTTTGACGAGTTCGAAGGTAAATTCGACCCCGATTCTTATCAGGGTAGTGGCGATGTGAAGTATCACATGGGGGCGCGAGGTGATTATAAATCACGCTTCGGCAAATCCATTGAGGTTTTACTTGCACCTAATCCGAGTCACTTAGAAGCGGTTAATCCTGTTGTCGAAGGCATGGCAAGAGCGATTGACGATATCAACAATGATAGAACACTTTCAACAGCATTACCGATTTTGGTACATGGTGATGCTGCATTTATAGGACAAGGCGTAGTTGCCGAAACGCTCAACATGGCTCGTTTATCCGGCTATAAAACCGGAGGAACAATTCATGTTGTTATCAATAATCAAATCGGTTTCACGACTTCGCCGGACGATGCTCGTTCTACAACATATGCAACAGGTATAGCTAAGATGTTGCAAGTACCGATACTTCATGTTAACGGCGATGACCCCGAAGCAGTTCGTGCTTGCGCTATGTTTGCCTTTGAATATCGCGAAAAATTCAACGATGATGTTATTGTTGATGTGTACGGCTATCGTAAATACGGTCATAATGAGGGTGATGAACCTACATTTACGCAACCGTTGCTCTACAAAAAAATAAGACAGCATACGGCAGTTAGGCAAGTGTACCGTAAGCAGCTAATGGAGGAAAAGGCATTCAGCGAGGTGGAATTAACCGCCTTTGAAGAAGACTTCAAGAATACATTAAACGAAGCATTTAACGACCGTGTAGTAGAGAATTGGCAGGATAATTCCAAACGCTACAATGATGACACAAAATTGTTTGAACCTGTTGATTCAAGAATATCCTCCGATATTGCGAAACAGATCACATCGGCTATCACACATGTTCCTTCCGAGTTTCACATCAATCCGAAACTTGCCGACTTGTTAAAAAAACGAGCGCAAATGATTGAAAATGATGAACCGCTCATTGATTATGGTATGGGAGAAGCCCTTGCTTTCGGTTCATTATTATTGAAAGGTCATCCTCTACGATTGACCGGACAGGATGTAAGCAGAGGAACATTTAGCCATCGCCATGCGGTATTGTTTGATTTCCAAACCGAAGAAGCATATATACCGCTCAATCATATTACTGAAGATCAGGAAAAATTACGTATTCACAATAGCCCGCTATCAGAAACAGGTGTTTTGGGTTTTGAATATGGTTATTCTACGCTTATGCTTAACGGTTTGACATTATGGGAAGCACAATTCGGCGATTTTGCGAATGGTGCTCAGATAATCATTGACCAATTTATTGCAAGTGCCGAAGAAAAATGGGGACAGCTTTCCAACTTGACCCTTCTTCTTCCCCATGGTTACGAAGGACAAGGACCCGAACACTCAAGTGCTAGATTAGAGCGTTTCCTTCAATTATGTGCAGAAGATAATATGATAGTTGCAAACTTTACGACACCAGCACAGTATTTCCATGCACTGCGTCGTCAGGTACTGGCTTCCTATCGTAAACCGCTTATCGTCATGACTCCGAAAGCTAATTTGCGCCGACCGATTTCGCGCATCTCCGACTTTACGGATAAAATGTTTGAAGAGATAATTGATGATGCGACAATTACGAATAAAGAATCCGTTCGTCGCGTTATTTTCTGTTCAGGCAAAGTATTCTATGATATTCTTGCTGAACGCGAACGCATAAATGCTAATGATGTGGCTATTATCCGCGTGGAGCAATTATATCCTTTCCATACAGAAAAAGCAAAATCTATATTGGCGCAATATGCTCGTGCATCCCATGTATTATGGGTGCAAGAAGAACCGAAGAACCAAGGAGCATGGTCATTTATTGCACCGTATTTGCAAGAATTACTATTAGTAAATCAGCAACTGAAATATGTAGGTCGCAATGCTGGTGCGGCTTCGGCTACCGGTTTGGCAAAAGTACATGAATATCAGCTTAATGAGATAAAACATGCAACATTTGCAGCCATGTAAATAGAGTACTTCATCTAAAAATCATTAAGGCGATTCAGAACTGAATCGCCTTTTGTTTTTATGTAAAAACCGGAGTATCAGAAGTACATTCCCTTCTGAAGCCAAACACTAAGGACTATCCGAAGAACATACCATTTCATTTTTGTTCTTATAGAAGTGTCTATGATATTTGAAGTTCCTTATTTCCAATATTATCATTATTTTACATTCATCAAAATTCAACAGGAGGTCAAAAACCTGTCCATACCTAAAACTACTACCTCAAATCGAATCCAATCCACGTTTCACAACGTGATATTTTTTCTAACATCAATCGTGTGAAGGAGAACTGCGCTATGAAAGTGTACGATGCGCACCATATTAGAAATATCTGTCTGATGGGTCATGCAGGCAGTGGTAAAACTACTCTTGCCGAAGCTATGTTATTCGAATCGAATGAGATAAACAGACGCGGCACAGTAGAGGAACGTTCAACTGCATCCGATTATCATGATATTGAGCATGAACGCGGCTCATCGGTAATGGGTACAGTACTGTTTGCCGAGTGGAAAGATTATAAAATCAATATTATTGATACCCCGGGTTATGATGATTATGTAGGTGAAGTAATTAGTGCTTTGCGAGTTGTGGATACGGGAATAATGGTATTGAACTCCGCACATGGTGTGGAAGTCGGTACGGAAACACTTTGGAAATACACACAACAATTTCATACCCCCATTATATTTGTTGTAAACAAGATTGATAGTGAACAATCCGATTTTGAAAAGACTGTTGAACAAGCGAAAGAACGTTTTGGGCGTGAAGTAACGGTAGTACAATATCCCCTTAATGAAGGAGCAGGATTTAATACTATTATTGATGTGCTCAAAATGACAATGTATCGTTTTCCACCGCAGGGAGGAAAGCCCGAAAAATTACCGATACCCGATTCGGAAAGAGAAAAAGCGGACAGATTACATCGTGAACTCATAGAAATAGTTGCCGAAAACGATGAAAATCTGATGGCTCAGTATTTTGAACGCGGCGAATTGGATGAAGATGAAATACGAGTCGGTTTACGCCATGCAATGGTCGATCGGCTTATATTCCCTCTCTTCGTAACAAGTGCAAAAAACGATATGGGCAGCGGTCGTATTATGGGATTTATTGATAATGTTGTCCCCGCACCTGTTGAAATGCCTCCCAAAAAATCCATGGAAGGAAAAGACATTGTTTGTGATCCGAATGGAAAGCCGTCCATTTTTGTATTCAAATCAATGAGTGAGCCGCATCTTGGCGAAATGTCCTTTTTCCGTGTCTATTCCGGTACAATCCATCATGGACATGATTTGGTAAATGAACAAACGGATGTAACGGAGCGACTCGGACAAATTTTTGCCGTTAATGGAAAAAGACGTGAGGATTTGGCGCATTTATATGCCGGTGATATAGGGGCTACCGTAAAACTGAAGAATACCCATGTGAATAATACACTCCATGAAAAGGGAGAACATTTTGTATTACCCCCGATTGAGTTTCCATTACCGAAGGTACGCATTGCTGTTCACGCAACTAAAAAAGGCGAAGAAGATAAATTAGGAATAGCCCTGCACCATTTGCAAGAAGAAGACCCGACCCTTATTGTTGAGCATTCGCAAGAACTGAAACAAACCCTTATTCTTGGTCAGGGGGAAATGCACATTGGGGTAGCAAAATGGCGTTTGCAAAATAGGTTTAAGGTTGATGTGGAATTTACCGAACCGAAAGTACCATATAGAGAAACGATACAAAAATCCGTAAAGGGTATGTATCGTCATAAAAAACAATCCGGCGGAGCAGGGCAATTTGCCGAAGTACATATGATTGTGGAGCCATACCATGACGGTATGGCGAATCCGCATGGAGTATCTGTACGCGGTGAAGAAGTTCATGAACTTCCTTGGGGCGGTAAATTGATTTTCCTTAACTGTATTGTTGGTGGCGTAATTGAAGCTCGCTTTTTACCCGCCATTGTAAAAGGTGTTTTGGAAAAAATGAATGAGGGACCTATAACGGGTTCTTATGTTCGCGATATTCGTGTCTCCGTTTTTGATGGCAAAATGCACCCAGTGGATAGTAATGAAGCGGCATTCAAAACGGCGGGAAGAATGGCATTTAAGGATTGTTTTATACAAGCAGACCCGAAATTACTTGAACCGCTATATGATGTGGAAGTAATAAGCCCCAATGATTATATGGGCGATATTATGAGCGATTTGCCTGCACGTAGAGGACTGATTATAGGAATGGAAGCCGACGGGCATTATCAGCGAATTAAATGTAAAATGCCATTGGCTGAATTGGATAAATATTCATCGGCTTTGCGTAGCATGTCACAAGGGCGGGCTTCTTTCAGCAGTGTTTTTGCCGAATATCATCCGGTACCAATGCCTATTCAACAAAAATTACATCAAGATTATATAAGTCATCAAAAGGATGATGAATAAAATTTATTTACTTCCCCCCGCCGAAAGGCGGGGGATTTTAAATAATTTTCAACATTATGCCTTTCTAATACCACCAATAACAATTAAGGCATGTAACACTCTATCTGCTGCTACTTTGGTAAATCTTTCGGAGTCCAGCATGCCATGGCATATATCATTTCTTAAATTCCATCCACGCTGATCAGTAAAAAGACCTCTAAAGTATAGTGAGAAGTCTTCACCCAACTTTTCAATTATCAATTTATCTCTAAGTATATCATCAAAGGTTCTTAGTTGATACACTCCCTTTTCCTCTCTTTTTTCTTTCAAAACATTTCCACCTGATAGCTCAATAAAATTCCGTACAGCTTCTTCAATTTGTGGGATAATTAAATGAAGAAAAATAGTAAAATTGTTATTGAAGTATGCATCTATAGCCTCACCAATAATCTTGTATCTCTCTTTATCTATTATTGCAGAATCTTTCAAAAAATCAATAATTTTATCCGTATCTAAATACATTGTTTCAATAACCTCCTTTAGTACAAAGTGGATGAGAACAGAGTCGAATACGAAACTCATTTCAGCGAGGTATAACATTATTCTTCCTTCCAAGTCGTCACGTAAAGAGCCAATTTGTGCCAGTACACGCCCTTTGTTATCACAAATTTGTCGTGATAACAAACAATAAAACGGTGCATGAGTAGCAAGATCGTCCAATGATTCAATAATTTTTGTTTTTCTTGGAAAAAAATCACGCAACAAATTCGTAAGTGTCTCAGGAACATCCGTCGTGATTACTTGTTTTTTGATCATCTCAATCAACTCTTCAGTAATATTTATAGGATAAGATATCTGCCCCATTTCATCCATTATTCGCGGTGAAATTTCTCTTATCTCTACCAACAACCTCTCTGAATCGCTTTTTAAATTATACTTTCGATATTGATTGTATACGTTTTCCAAACTTGCAACTCTGTACATTGCATTTTCTTCTTGTTCAAGAGTCTTAAACACTGACTCACAAAACCTAATGACCCTTTCCACTTCAACTACTTGTTTCTTTTTATAATAAAACTCAGTTAATCTGAACATAACCTTATCAACCGAATCCAAATTACAGTTTTCATCAGCACTTAATCTAACTAATCTTACTTCCAATTCATTTATTATTTCATTTACTTCTTCCTCAGATAAATGTTTTAAGTTTTTCTTCACCAATAAATCGTAACAATATCCCCAAGTACCTGAATTTTCATCCTGAGCTACTTCCTTCTCATATTTCATTAAAGTTTCAATTGATCTTATTTTTAGATTATTCTGATTTATTCGCAACGATACTTCCAAAGCTCTTTCAATTTTGTCAAATCCATAAAATGGAAATTTTAAGTAATTGCCTACAACTTCATCCAACAATGCTGTTATATATATTTCTGCAATTTTATAGTCAGAATTAACTTTCTTAATTTTAGGTGTAAAGTCATATACTAAACCTGCATATCGTGCTATTAGAATAGGGTTCTGACATTCTTCTGATCTTTTTCGCCAATAATCCAGGATTTCAGCTGTAACAGCAAGAATTGAAGGTGATTCTGCAACGGTACCGTTGTTCAAGTAATGTTCAAACATCGGGCCAAAGTATGTTCCCCATCTGTTTCTTTCTTTATTATAATTTTCGCAGAAGCCGAAGGCAATACTTTCGGCAATTTCATCTATGTTCTTGACATATATTTTCTCATTAAACAACACTGATATTTCATCGTGTAATAGACCAGTACTGAATCCTTTCATTGAAGGATCATCATACTTATTAAGAACATCTTGTAGATTCATAAATTTTTATTTATATATCATTATGAACAAAATCTAAACTGATCATAAAATTAATTCTACCCACTTTATTGATGAGAATATAAGGAAATGCTTAGTCTTTGCTCTACGATTTAACCATATTGTGTTTTCGATACTTACACACGTTCAGGGGCTATTATTGTCTGTACCATCGTTATAGAATACAACAATAAACAAAAAGCGGTAAACTCATTGCTGAATTTACCGCTTTTTGAGAGTACAGAAGGCGGGGGTCGAACCCGCACGGGTGTTGAGCCCACTGGATTTTGAGTCCAGCGCGTCTGCCAATTCCGCCACTTCTGCGTCATTTAAGAGTTGCGAAAATACGATGTTCCACGTATCTGACAAAATCTGTCATTATTTCACACCATCTGACTACCCTTCGTAACGTTCCACATTACTTACGCCTTTTACCTTTCTTATCCTATCGAATAGCCGTTGCAGATGCTCCGTATTCTTCACCAACACGGTAAGCACACCCTCAAAAAGCGATTCAAAAGCATGAATATTCACGCCCCGAATGTTGGTATTATTATACCCAATAATTGCTGTTGTGATATCGCTTAACATACCGCTTCTATCTTCGCCTGTCACACGTATAGCCGCAACAAAGTCTTCCGATTGCAATTCCGTCCAATCAAGTACCAAAAGACGTGAAGGATTCTTTTCGTGAATCTCTTTTACATTATTACACAATTTCCTATGTACCTTTATGGCATTACCAGTTGAAACCAT
>JALHLL010000010.1:0-5163 GCA_022844575.1 bacterium | reverse complement strand
ATATCGAAAGTCTCCTCAGTAATAGGCGGTGCCTGATAATCGCCCTGATGTACCATTGTTCCGGGTTTTAAACGCACCTTAATTTTTTCGGCAACGGTATCTATACTCGTATCGCCTGAACCGATGGAATAATAAAACTCTCCTTTACTATGAAATTTGAGCGACTTTAAGATACGCTCCAAATCATCTTCATTAATCGTAATTCCGAGTTTTTTCGATTTTTTATCCCATAAATCCTTGCCCTCCATCGTCCTTCGTCTTTTTTCCTCATTAAGATATTTTCTTATTGCGGATTTTGCCTTATGGGTAATGACGAATTTTTCCCAGTTTTTACTCGGGTTCTGATTTTTAGAAGTAATGATTTCTACCGTTTCACCATTACGCAGTTTATAGTCCAAAGGTACTATCCTACCATCAACTTTAGCACCTATACATTTATTACCAACAGCAGAGTGAATATCAAAAGCATAATCAACGGGCGTGGCACCGACAGGTAAACTTCGTAACTCGCCTTTCGGTGTAAATACCTGAATTTCATCCTGATATAAATTCAGTTTAAAACTTTCCTGTAACTGACCAACAACCTCTTCGCTCGGACTATTGATAATATCACGAATCCAATCTGCCCATTCCGTTAATTCCTTATCCTTAAAAAACAAGGCATTAGTACCGATTGTCTCCGCTTTGTATTGGAAGTGTGCTGCAACGCCTTTTTCGGCCACTTCGTGCATTTTCTTAGTTCTTATCTGTACCTCTACCCTTTTACCGTCTTTACCTATTACCGTTGTATGTAACGATTGATAACCATTTCTTTTCGGTACGGAAATATAGTCCTTAAACCGTTCGGGTACGGGTGTATATAATTCCGAAACTATTCCATATACAAAAAAACATTCGTTTTTATCATTTGTATTAAGAATTATACGAATGGCGAATAAATCATATAGTTCTTCGAATTTTTTATACTGCTTTTCCATTTTATTAAAAATGGAATAAATATGTTTAGGTCTGCCACTTATTTCATATTTAATATCATGGCTTTTTAATTTTTCCTTAATAGGATCGGTAAACCGCGTTATATATTCACTTCTGTCTTTTATGGTACTATTTAATTGTAATTTTATCTCATCGTATTTCTCACGATTCATATATTTCAGAGATAAATCTTCCAATTCCCATTTTATTGAACCCAAACCAAATCGATGTGCCAATGGAGCATAAAATTCCAATGTTTCATAAGCAATACGCTTTTGTTTCACTTCAGGCAAATGCTGAAGCGTACGTAAATTATGAAGACGGTCTGCAAGCTTAATTAAAATTACCCGAGAATCATTTGCCATCGAAATGATGAGTTTACTATGCGTATGCGCTTGCGAAAACTCGCGCCCTTTTGTTATATCGGTAATTTTAGTAACACCATCCACTATTTCAGCGATCGAGGCACCGAATTCATTATGTATATCTTTTACGGAATAATCTTCATGATCTTCTATAATATCATGTAAAAGCGCTGCGGCAACTGAAATATCATCAAGAGGTAATTCTTTTACTACAATTCTCGCTACTTCAAGCAGATGAATATAATACGGTTCGCCTGAAGCACGTTGGTCATTCTTATGAATTTCATAACAAAACCAAAATGCTTTGGAGATTAATTGTTCATCTACACGCAGCAAATTTTGTTTGGCTTCACGCAATAACAAATCCAAATCGGCATGAGGACTCTCACCAACCACTTGATTATCGGTGCTTTGTTTGGTAAATACACCTACCGTCCTATCGACAAATGTTTTTACCCGAGAAAACAATTTCGATTCACTATGTTCCTGCTCAACCGCCATATATTACACTATTTCTGCCAAACTACAAGTTACGAAAACAAAAGAATAATTCACAATACGCTTTTAAACAATACCTATTGCTTTGCGTACAAAACCTTCATGTTGTATAAGTCGTTTTTGCGCCTCCTCCTTCGATACATCAGCTAAAATCATAACAAGTGCCGTTTTTACATGATAACCCGATAATTCTAACATTTCCGATGCCTTATGATAATCAATACCCGTAATATCCATAAGTATTCCATGGGCGCGCTCCACCAATTTTCGATTCGTCATTTGCACATCCACCATAACATTACCATATGTTTTTCCCAATCGAATCATGGAGGCAGTTGTAAGCATATTAAGCACCATTTTCTGTGCCGTACCCGATTTCATACGTGTCGAGCCCGTAATTACCTCCGCACCTACTTTCGGACAAATCAATACATCAGCTTCTATGCCGAGTGCCTTAATATTTTCACGATTATTTGTCGTAACCAATATTGTAAATGCTCCCAAACGTCGGGCTTCTGCTATTGATCCTCTCACATAGGGTGTTCTACCTGAAGCAGCGATACCGCATACAATGTCCTTTTCACCAACGGAATGCTCATGGAGTATATGCGTACCATTTTCAAAAGAATCTTCGGCACCTTCTTGCGCCTTAAATATAGCCGGCGTTCCGCCCGCTATTATGCCCTGCACCATACTCGGTTCGGTACCGAATGTAGGCGGGCATTCGGAAGCATCTACAATGCCGAGTCTGCCGCTTGTACCCGCCCCTACATACAATAGTCTGCCACCTCTACGAAAACGTTCCGTAATAGCATCCACAGCCGTAGCAATATGGTCAATTTCATTATAGACAGCTTCTGCTATCAATGAATCTTCATTATTGATACATTCCAATATCTCCCTTGTAGTTGCAATGTCAATATTAAGCGAACGACTGTTCTGTTGTTCGGTAGGTAATACTTTTATTTCATTGAATAATGGTGTAGCCATAAAGGTATATCCTGTGTACAAGATCGAATCTTCGTAATTTTGTATTCCATTTTACTCATTTTCAGCGTAATACGCAATGGCTTCTGCAAGTTTAGATAAAAAAATTGCGAAAGCAACACTGGTTTTGGGTGGCTGCAATATTGTAGCTGCCATAGTGTTCCTAATTGGATATAAAGTTACCGGTGAGTGGCTTTTTATGCTCGCAGCGGTGCTTATGGCTTTAGCAGGTATCGGTATTTTTATCCTATCACGCCGTATCAAATCCAAACTCTCAAACATTCCCGAAGATTAGGCAATGAATAAAGAAAGAATTTTAATTACAGGAGGCACGGGCTTCCTTGGTTCTCATTTGTGCGATAAGTTCATAAACAATGGGTTTGACGTTGTATGTATGGATAATTTGATTACGGGATCTACGGATAATATTGCCCATCTACTTGGAAACCCCAATTTTACCTTCATACATCATGATGTAACGAATTATATGTATCTGGAGGGTAGTTTGGATTATATACTCCACTTTGCATCCCCTGCTTCGCCTATTGATTATTTGAAGTTTCCGATACAAACATTAAAGGTTGGTTCGCTCGGCACTCACAAAGCACTTGGGTTGGCTAAAGCAAAAAATGCGCGTTTTCTGCTTGCAAGCACAAGCGAGGTCTATGGCGATCCGCTTGTTCATCCCCAACAAGAATCTTATTGGGGTAATGTCAATCCTGTCGGTTCACGCGGAGTATATGATGAAGCAAAGCGTTTTGCCGAAGCGATGACAATGGCATATCATCGTTTTCATGGCGTCGAAACTCGTATAGTGAGGATTTTTAATACATACGGACCAAAAATGCGTATTGAGGACGGGAGAGCAATACCTGCTTTTATGTCTCAAGCATTAAATAATGAACCTGTTACCGTATTTGGCGATGGCAGCCAAACACGGTCAGTATGTTATGTTGATGATTTGGTTGAAGGTATTTATCGCCTCTTATTATCGGATGAAAATAATCCCGTTAATATCGGTAATCCTGACGAAATTTCCATGTTGGGATTAGCTAAGGAAATTATCGAAATAACTAATTCAAAAAGTGAAATTGTTTACAAAGAATTACCTGAGGATGATCCGAAAATTCGCCAGCCGGATATAACCCGTGCAAAAGAATTATTACAATGGCAACCGAGCATTGACAGAAGAGAAGGATTAATAAAAACAATGGAGTATTTCAAGAAAAGACTCGGTAAATAATTCTTCTATTGTAAAAACAAAAACTAAATATTAAAGGGATAAAAAAATGTTCGAACCACAAAAAGAACGAGTAAAAAAGCTGATTGATAGAACCGAGCAATTGCGGAGGTTTCTTTGACATCGATGTCAAGATTCAAGAAATAGGCGAAAGAGAAAATAGGAGCGAAGCACCCGATTTTTGGGATGATAATACGCTTGCTCAAAAAATTATGCAGGAACTTGCCGAAATTAAGGAATGGGTAAGTCTCTATAATGATACGAAAGGTTCTGTTGATGACGCCGAAGCCATTATTCAGTTAGCTGAGGAAATGGATGATTCGGGCATGGAACACGAAATTGATACGGAAGTAAAAAAAGCGGCTGATGCAGTAGAAACGCTTGAGTTACGCAAAATTCTTTCGGAAAAAGCTGATGAGAAAAATGCAATTTTGACCATTAATGCAGGCGCGGGCGGCACGGAAGCGCAAGATTGGGCTGAAATGCTATTACGAATGTACACTCGTTGGGCTGAAAGAAAAGGTTTTTCAGTTTTTCTTGCAGATGAACAAGAAGGCGACACAGCCGGTATTAAATCTGCCTCTATAGAAATAAGTGGCAAATATGCTTACGGATTCCTAAAAGCAGAGAATGGTGTACACCGATTGGTGCGTATATCCCCTTTCGATTCCAATGCAAGAAGGCATACATCATTTGCTTCCGTCTATGTCTATCCCGAAGTGGACGATGAAATAGAAATAACAGTAAATCCGGCAGATATTGAAATGGATACTTTCCGTTCGGGCGGTAAAGGTGGGCAGAATGTAAATAAGGTAGAAACTGCCGTACGTTTACGTCACATACCGAGCGGTATAGTCGTAAGTTGCCAGCAAGAACGTTCTCAACACCAGAACCGTGAACGTGCCATGACGATGTTAAAATCTCAGCTCTATGCAAAACGTTTGGAGGAAGAAAATGCCGCCAAAGCCGCAATTGAAGGTACAAAGAAAAAGATAGAATGGGGCAGTCAAATTCGTTCTTATGTATTTCAACCTTATACTATGGTGAATGACCATAGAACCGAAATCAAAAAAACCGATGTACATACGGTTATGGATG
>JALHLL010000009.1 GCA_022844575.1 bacterium | reverse complement strand
ATGAGAAAGCAATATATTCACTTACCCCTATTGAAAATGAACAATTAATCATTGCTTTGAAAAATGAAACCGATAATAACAAGTATGATATTTTTAATACCAATGATAATGGCGATACATGGAATATAATAAGAGAAGGAACGACTATCTGTCGTTTTTACTATGATGCAGGCAAAAAAATTATATATGGAACATCTGAAAAAGGTGATTCATTAATCCGCTCTACAAATGGCGGGGAAATATGGGAGAAAATTCAAATCAGTACGGGTCATAATATGCAGCCAAAATGGGATTTAACAGCAACAGGTAATGTTATTTGGCTAAATTACAATGGATGGTTCTGTCGAAGCGTTTCACTTGAGGACATTTCTACCAATGTTCAGGAAGATATATTACCCTCTTATGTTATGCCTTTTTGGCTTGAGAAACCATACCCAAATCCTACAAGATATATACTAAGTATTCCCTTCTATTGTAAGAAATCAGTTTTTCCATATGGAATACAACTAAAGGTTTTTTCACCAGTAGGTACTTTGAAGGAGGATTTGCATCAACGAGTAGTGTCAGCTAAGTATGACGGTACTAAAGCTACAGTAGAGTGTGATGTCTCAGAGTACTCTTCGGGCTTGTATTATGTGGTAATAACAAGTGGAAACCATAGAATGGTAATGCCTTTTGCTGTTATCAAATAGTTAGACTTATACAATTCTGTTCAAAAGTTCCTGATTGATATAGTTGTTCGTTGCAATAATACTATCATTTCCAATTATATAATCCTCACCCTCATAATTTTTTACAACACCTCCGGCTTCTCGAACCATTAAAATTCCTGCCGCCACATCCCAAGGGCTTAACCCTATTTCCCAAAAGCCGTCAAATCTTCCGGCTGCCGTATAGGCAAGGTCTAAAGCCGCACTACCAAGCCGGCGTACAGGAATGCCGTTTCGCACAATAGATAAAAAATGCTCCGACCAATTTCTGCCATGATTAATTATATTATACGGAAATCCCGTAACAAGAAATGACCGCGAAAAATCCGATACATCGGAAACCGATATTTTTTTGCCATTCAGATATGAGCCACCACCTTTTACGGTTGTGAACATTTCTTTTAAAAGGGGATGATAAATAATGCCACATACAATTTCGCCTTTATATTCGGCGGCAATGCTTATGGCAAATACGGGAATGCCATGAGCAAAATTAACCGTTCCGTCAAGCGGATCAATTATCCATCGTAAATCGGATTGTACTTCCGATAAACCGCTTTCTTCTGCAAGGAAACTACTTTCGGGAAATTGTTCTTTCAAATAATCTATAATGGTATTTTCCGATTTTTTATCAAATTCGGTTACAAGATCATTTATTTCCGATTTACTTTCTATGTGAAATTGAGTACCATAACCCGCACTTAAAACTTCTCCTGCCTTTAGTGCGGCTTGTTGTGCCGCTTCTAACAATTTCCGAAAATCCATCATTATATATTGTATAGTTATTTATGTTAAAAGAGCGGTATTATAATTAGCTTTCATCTCTATATTCGGATGCCGATTCTTCACGTTCATAACTCGAATGAGGGTTTGATGAATAATAATCATGTACTTCCGGAATAAAATTACCATCAAGGCGACCATCCGTTATAATATCCCACCACAGAAAGTTTTCGAGCATTGAAGCTCTGCCATAATCATTAAAAACATATATCCTTTCGCCGGTATCTCTGTATTTTTCCAAACGGCGATTATATGAACTCTCATCACGTTTGAATTTTTTTGAAAATTGTGTCGAATCCCAACGTTTATTTCTATAACGATACGAATCTGTACGATAACGTTCTGCTTCAAGCGACAATGAATGTATCTTTTCGGAGATTGCATTATTCTCCGCCATTACCTTTTTATGTAATTCACGCACATATTCTAACTGATGATTAAGACCATCGAGCTGGGTGTATTGTTCAAGTATGGCGGAATTGTTTTGGAAAGTTCGGGAAATAGTTGATTTTGAATTGGAGGTGAAAAAAAGTTCAATAGATGTACGCAAATGACCTTCATATTCATCGTCCAATTTATCTAATTTTTTTTCGGCTTTGGAGTGTTGTTCCACAAGCGAATCAATTCTCCTTTTTTGATTCTGTAGTTCTGTTGTAGAATCTTTTAATAATGTGATAACATTTTTTGCTTCTTTGTATTTGAAGAGAACATTGATGAAGTCTTTTTCTCTGAAGAAATCACATAATATATCCGCATATTTCCAATCTTGAAGAAATTCCGAATTAAAAAAACGAAATATACTTTTATGCGGATAGGACGAAGTGCCGTAGCCCCTTTCCAATAATCCTTTGTAACGCGGAACGGACTCAAATAAACGAATCGCTTCCTCCGCTTGTTCTCTAAGGGGTTCAATTTCTGCAATTTGTTGGCTTATCACACCCGAACCTTCATGAAGATATGCATCTCTATTGATAAATTCGGGCATTGCCTCTATTGAATGTATTGTTTCACTAAGAGATTTTCTCTCTTTTTCCTTATTCTTAATAAGATTGTTTAAAGCCGGATTGTTTATTAACTGAGCAATATGTTTCAATCGCATCTCGGTAAACTCAGGTACAAGAGCATTGGTAATCTGCCTGAGTACTTCTTGCGAACGGGATGTCAGATCACCTATTTTTCGTTCATAGTCCCTAAGAAGGTCTTGCATCCTACGTTGCTGTTGCTCATAGAATGTAATTTGTTTATTTGATTCATTGATAAAATCATGTATGCCATATTGCGACATTGTTTTCTCCTTATGGACAATGATAAGGTTTCGTATCTATCTATAATTTGCCGAAAATATTGAGAAACTTCATTTTCCAGACTAAAAACACCGCTTCCCATACTATGGAACGATTCATTTTGGAAACACCGCTCCGCCTATCATTAAAAATGATGGGTATTTCCTTAATTTTTGCACCTGAAGTCCATAATCTGTAATTCATTTCAATCTGAAAAGCATAACCATTGGAGTGGATTTTGGCAAAGTCAATTTTTGAAAGAGCATTTGCCCTGAAACATTTAAAGCCGCCTGTTGCATCCATTATAGGCATACCGGTAATTACGCGCGTATATATATTTGCCGAATAGCTTAATATTAAGCGAGAAAGGGGCCAATTAACTACATTCACGCCATTCGAATAACGCGAGCCGATAACCAAATCGTAGGTAGCGATTTCCTCCAGAAAACGGCTTATGTCAGCAGGATCATGGGAAAAATCAGCATCCATTTCCATAATCGTATCATATCCGAGATTTATCACGTATTCAAAACCTTGACAATAGGCAGTACCGAGTCCCATTTTACCGGGTCGCTCCATGAGTAAAACACGGTTATTATTCTCTTGAATTTTTCTTACAGCTGCTGAGGTACCGTCGGGTGAATTATCATCAACAATAAGAACATGAACACGATCATCGGCTTTAAGCACGGCTGCTATGATACCGTGTATATTTTCGATTTCATTGTAGGTAGGTATTACAACAATGGGCTTCATAGTAAAAACATGTGAACTTTTATTAAACAATTATGCTTGACCATGTCCTGATATAACAGTATAAACAGTGCGAAGAATGATTTCAATATCCAATTTTACGGATAGATTTTCAATATAATAAAAATCATAACGCAATCTGCGTTGCATTTCGGTTAAAGATTCCTCATAAGCACGCGATTTGATTTGCCACCAACCGGTTATGCCGGGGCGAACCATATGCCGACGTGCATAAATAGGTAGTACCTTTACATACTTTTCGACGATGGAGGGCTGTTCGGGTCTTGGTCCTACAACGCTCATATCGCCTTTAATCACATTCCACATTTGGGGTACTTCGTCCAAATGCGTTTTCCGAATGAATTTGCCGAACTTTGTTACACGGGGATCATTCTTTGAAGTCCAGATACCATATTGCTGTTGGCTTGCTCCGTGTGACATGGAACGAAACTTGTAAATCCTGAATACCCGTCAGTTTTTCCCGACCCTATTTTGCGTGTAAAAGACAGGTCCCGGACTATCGAACTTAACAAGTATTGCTATAGCAATCCAGAGAGGTGAACCCAATAACAAAAATAACGATGCAAAAATAACATCAATGGAACGTTTTAAGAACGATTGCCATGGCGTTAAAATCTGTGCCTGAATTTCGATAAGTTGTGAAGAGAAGATAGGTAATGTTTTTACCCTCCCTGTAAAGATATCATATAAGTCAGGTTTGATTTTTACATTTATCCTATGTCCGGCGCAGAGTGCGGCAATCTCAAGCAGCACCGGATGAGGTGGATTTTCCCATGCTATGATAAGAGATTCCACATTATGTGAATTGACAATGGAATTCATATCCTCGATGGTGCCGAGTGCCGGAATCTCAACCGTTTCGGAAGAGTGTTTCCACTCTTCATATTCAGTCACGGTGGAAAGTATTGCGCCATTTATTTCATATCCCCACGCCGGATTTTCGCTGATAGAGATAATTATTTCAGAGAGACTTTCCGCATCACCGAGAAGTAATGCCGGAATTGTGATGACTTTTGCACGTCGTAATACTCTCTGTAGTATCCGCACTGCCAAACGCATTAGTACCGAAAAAGTAGCTAATATAATCCAAAACAGAAAGAACTTAAGCCTGATTTCCTGATGTTCGGTATAGAGAACACTATCCAACAGAATAAAAAGGTAAAGTGCCAAACATCCCAAAAAGGTTGTTCGTATAACAGTAAATAATTCATCGAACGGTGAACGAATATACCAATTCGAGTAAAGACCACTAAACCAAAATACAGTTACCCATGCAACAACGTTTAGTCCAGTAATCAGTATTATATCGTCAATAATTATATCACGAGGGAAATCATGCAATCCTATCCAAATACCTAATATTATAAATAGACATGATGTGAGGAAAACTGCAAATATATCGCCGAATAATTGAAAAAGAACGGGAGTACTACGTTTAGTGAACGTATTTCTTAAAAGAGAATATGAATGAGCCTCCGGCATTTCAGTTGCTTCTTCAATATGCTCCTGTGTTTGTGCTTTGGGTGCATATTGTTGTAAAAGGGCTAAAAAAGGTTCTTTGTTTCCCTTAAAATATCTATACGATTTTATGCTGTTATATGCAGAAATAACTATGTAGGTGAGTAAATAGTAATATTTTTTTAGTCCGAGATGTTTTCCCTGAATGGTATATTCCGAGTAAAGCATGAAATTTTTTTTGAACATCTTACCTTTTTCATACGAAATTGCATTCTGATGTATGCGGTAGAATGCCAAGGGTATGTGAAGATACAATGCTCTGTCAATATTGTTCTGAAGTATATCTAACCAACATTTAAAGTCCTCTATTGCATGATAACGCGGGTCTTCATTAAATCGTATTGTTCCCAATGCTTTTCTGCTGACGATTACCGATGAATTTGCTGCTACATTTTTTCTTAATAATACCTTGTGGCTTATATAAGAAACCGTGATAGTAGCCGGGTTTATACTTTGTGGCATTATCCAGTCTAACATCGGATCCCACACAAAACGAACTACATCGGCTAAACAAAATTCCACCGATAATTTTCTCATTGATTCAAGTTGAAGGGATAATTTATATGGATGCCATACATCATCGGAATCAAGAAAAGCGAAATATTCACCATGTGCATTGTCAAGCCCTATATTTCTTGGGCCTGCGGGTCCTCCATAGTTTTTTTCTGTACGAATAATCCTTATTCTCGAATCTTCACTCTGGAGTTTTTCGACAATAGCTAAGGAATTATCAGTCGAGCAGTCGTCAATAAATAATAATTCCCAATTGGTATAAGTTTGTTTTATAACCGATCGTATTGTTGTTTCGATGAAATCTTCACGATTATAATTGGGAACAATTACTGATACCAAACCTTCTATGTATTGTTTTGATTGCTCCATTTCTCTCAGAAATCATCCATTCTGAACATAATTCTCGACACCATGATTGGATTCCCGTTTACATTCTGCAATCGCGCCATTCCTTGTATATTAAACCCTCTTACAATTTCCCACCCGGCATCTAATTGAAGTAAAAACGTTGAACGGAGATTGCCCGATAGGAAAGATACAGTCTGTTCTCCCGTATTACTTAGGAAAACATCTCCTCCGGCATTGACGATAATCTTATCGCCATCCGTGATGTTTTCACCATGTCTTATATATGAGGCAGTCAGCTGAATAGGGTAACGATTGCCCCACCACCATATACATCGTGCGGCAACTTCATCACTATTCGGTTGAAGATATCCCATCATAAGCAGACCATCATTCGTAACGGAGTTCTGTGGATTAAAATGCGAGTATGTATATGGAAAGACACGTGAGTATTCGAGTTGGAAATCTGTGTTAAAGTCAGTCGAATATGCCATCCCAAGGTTGAATGAAGTTTTATTACCCCAAAAATCCGAGCCGAGTTTGCTAAATATTATGTCATCAAGTAAAAAAGAACCTTTTACCTGCACATTCTGTATGGGTCTTACCGTAAAATCAAAACCCATCATCGAATTATCTCGGTCACGTAATGAATGTTCCACCGATTTGTAAAACGAAAGAGGATTAAGATAGCCGATTTCAAAAGGGCGTGAATAAATAATGCCCTCCCAAAGCGAAACCTCACCCCATGTCGGTCGCCATGATATTCTGTGCGTTGCCAAGTATTTGGGTCTGAGCGAAAGATTAAAACCTGCCGGATATATTTGGTCGGGATTCAGAAGCAAACGACCATTACTGTCTTCGGGTACTGATAATAAAGATGCGTGCATAAAACGATATTCTACCGTTTTGAAACGCGCACCGAGCATTATTGCGTCGGCAGGTGGTGCCGCATCCGACAAAAATATTCTATTAAAAAATCCTGCACCCGTTAATCTGTTTTCTCGACCGATATAAGCATAAAACCAATTATTGTCATAACGTATATGCGATTCCGTAAAATCAATATCGGAATTAAAAGTAGCAAATTTTATATTCTGTTTTAATCGCGGGTCGCGTAATGCAACCTCACGATTACCGCTTAACACCGCACCATTTGTTGCTTGCAGAAAGAAACCCAAACTATTGGAGATAGTGCCCATCACCCTTGCACCGCCTTGAGCATACACAACATTCTCTGCTGCCGAAGTATTGTTTTTTTCTATAATCGTACCTACCATACCTAATGGGTAAATTTGTACGGTTGTTTCCTTATCCTGATAGAAATAAACAAGTTTTTCCCTATTACCGAATAATTCATTAAATAAAAGATTAGTGCTATCGGTTTCGCTATGTACTAAAACAGCATTATTCCTTTTTTCAATCCGGAATTCACTCATAAAACGTTGTAAAACCTCTTGTTCGGATTCCGAAAGTTCTTTTATATCTTGTTCAATCAGTTCGAGAGCCGAACGTATCTCTTTTCTTTGCAATGGTAAATTCGATAGGGAATAATGGGGTAATAATCCTTTTGTTTCCGCCCTTAAAAGAAATGTATAAACAGGGTGAACAATAGGAATATGTTCGACTTGCGCCTGTATTGTAAAGCAAAATAAAAAACTGAAAACAATACTGAAATAATAGAAAAGGTGATTATGTGATATAATAAAACCTTTGTTAATAGTATTGTGTTTTTTTTGATATTGGGTCACAATTCGCGTATGAAAAATGAAAGATAATACTATCGAGTGTTTTACTCTTTCGGCTCGGCTTAGTAATACATTCTTTAATGTATCAACCATAATGAGAAAGAAACCATAAACTAAGCACAGTGTTTATCTGTAAAAAAAGTTTACGACGGATGTGATTAGAAAAATAGCGGATGTAGCCAAAGCGGCTACAGTCGCCAAGAACTGAATATCGTAACCGGGCGGATTTTGTGCTGGTGGTGGTACATATAAGGCATCACCTGCCTCCAAAACGGTTTCGGGTGTTGCTTCAATCCAAGTTTTGGTACGACCTTTTATAATCCGTGTCCTACTTTCTACAGCACCCATCGAGTACCCTCCGGCGGCATTTATATACCATTCGTGATTTTTACCCGGTTCAAAAACAACATAACCCGAATTCAATACTTGTCCATAGACAAATACGCTTTTCGGATTTTTCGGTATAACAATAATATCGCCGTCTCTTAGAACAATATTGTCGGATTCCGATGGTTTTTTTTCCGAAAAACAACGGGCAATGTCACATGAAGCATACGGTAATGTCTGATTATTATGCAGAAGAAAACGAGAAGTATCTTCTACGCCCAAATCCGTATGTTGAAGCAATTTTTTTGCTTCCTCCACTTTCGTATCATATCTATCCTGATCGCGTATAAGTACATAAGCAAGGGGCAAATATGCTTCCGATGTAAAGCCGCCGGCTTTACTAATAATATCGCGTAGTCTGGTTTGATATGAGGTAACGGAATATGTTCCGGGTTTCTGTACTTCGCCGACAACCTCTACAACTCCCATTGCAGATGAAGTCGCGTTTTTCTTTAATTCGCCCGCAACGATGGCATAACCAGGTGTTAACTCAATATCATTTGTAAGTTCGCCTTTGGCATTAAGTGCAAACGATTGTGTATTGGAACCTGCTCCGAAACCTTCTACTGATGTGGGATCGGCATTTTCATTGAGCCCCATTCCGGCTTTGAATAGAAAGGAGGACTTATCACCCTCACGATATGCTAAAACAGTCGGTCTTCTCACAGCTCCCGAAATTGATATAGTAGGATAACTGCTTGGTGCATATGGTACGAATACTTCATCTCCCTCACGTATTGTCGGGTCATCGTTGTTATCGGTAAAGAAACGAGCTCTTTCAAAATCAACCCTATTTGCCGTACCGTCACTATGGAAAACACGAATATTTCTTGCGGAATAAGGGTTGATACCCTGCGTTGTCGGTCTTTCCAGTATTCTGTTCAATTCACGGTTCGGAGCATCTTCCTGCTTTTGTGTTCCTTCAAGACTATTTCCGTTGGGGGAACGCTGTTGAGCCATTCGTACTACGGTTGATACTCTGGTACTTGCCGGGAATGTGAAAACACCCGGATAACGAACATTGCCGTTTACCGTTACATATACTATTCTTGATTTTCGTAATGAAAGAGATATTGTTGCATTCGGATTGCGTTGTTTCAGAATAGTTATAATCGTATCGCGAGTTTGGCTGAGGGTTTTCCCCTTTACGGAAACTGCCCCTATCCTTGGTATTATCGCCGTGTTTTCCGGCGTAATCATAATGGGTTGCTCCGATGCCGGAACGGGCATAATCATCAAACTTAAGATATCGCCCGGACCAACGAAGTAGAAATCGGGGTTTATTGCATTATCGGCGGCAAATTTACCGTCATCCATAAGTTCGGACTTCGCCGAACTCGATGCGTTTTCAAATAACGATTTAATATCTATACCGGGTTGTGCCGTGCCGGATGATTGCCCATAGAGTGAAAATGTGGCAAGGAGTAAAAGAACTATGGAAATGCATGTAAAGCCAGGCACTCTGCTACAAGCCATATTCCAACAGTTCAGCCCTAATCTGCTTACTATCATACAGTATATATAAATGATTGAATACGACATAATCTGCCGTCTGAATTACTTCAGAGTGCAAAATTAACGCTTTGACGCTGGGAAGACGGGTATCGTGTCAATTGTAAGTTGAACACTCTACCGTACAATGATAATTATCTTTTGCAATAACGGTGTTTTTGTGGTATTTTGCCTCACGTTGCGTTGCGATTCGGTTAAACTTATTTGGGAGATTTGTTATGACCATTTTCCATTTTGGACGGCATACCGTTCCATTCACGGACATTCACGATATTCATTTGGATTATAACTACCATGAAAACGAGATTTTTATTGATCTCGAACTAAACGGTGGAGTTCAAATGAGTCTGAACCTTCCTGATTCCTTAACATTTATGGAGCAGTTTATTAAGCAGATTCGCGATGTGAAAGATGCTTAGTAAACGTACTTAGTGATGAGACTTTACCCCGTATAATGCAAGGCATCGTACGGGGTTTTCTTTTTTAACGGCTATCAAGAACAATTCTATGTGTATTGGAACGCTGTGAGTATTTTTGCTTTCACACCATTCATTATAAGGGAAAAGATAATAATGATTCGCGGATTTATTGATGATAATAGGGAAAGAATGCTCGATGAGTTAAAGGAACTTTTGAGTATCCCGAGTATAAGTACGGAACATTCCAATGCTAAAGATGTGCAAATCTGCGCGGAATGGATTGCCGACCATTGCAAGTCAATCGGAATGAAACGCACGGAGATATATCCCACAAAAGGACATCCCATTGTCTATTCCGAATGGCTTGAGGCAGGTGAAGATGCACCGACCGTTCTATTTTACGGACACTATGATGTGCAACCCGTTGACCCTTTGAACTTATGGACAAATCCGCCTTTTGAGCCCGTTTTCCGTGATGGCAAGGTATATGCACGCGGTGCTACCGACGATAAAGGGCAAGTCTTTCTTCATCTGAAAGCCATTGAAGCATTGTTTAAGGAAAACGGTTCTTTGCCCGTGAATGTGAAGTTGCTTATTGAAGGCGAAGAGGAGATAGGCAGCCCCAATCTTTCGCCCTTTATTAGGGAGCATAAGGAAATGTTGCGATGTGATACCGTTCTGATTTCCGATACACCGATTTTTGCTCCGGGTTTACCATCACTTGTATATGGTTTGCGCGGTTTATGTTATATGGAAGTGGAACTGACAGGACCCAATCGTGATTTGCATTCGGGTACATTCGGCGGTGCAGTTGATAATCCCATCAATGCTTTGGCAAATGTTATTGCGCAGTTAAAAGACGGTTACGGGCGCATAAGGATACCCGGCTTTTATGATGATGTACTACCCCTTACCGAAGATGAAAGAACCGATTTTGCTCGTTTGCCCTACGATGAAAAAGAATATTGTAATGCTTTGGAAATTCCTTTCACATTCGGCGAATTCGGCTATACAACATATGAAAGAACAGGTGCGCGCCCTACTTTGGATGTAAATGGTATTTGGGGCGGATTTACGGGCGAAGGAGCAAAAACGGTATTGCCTTCAAAAGCGACGGCAAAAATATCGATGCGTTTGGTGCCGAATCAGAAAACGGAAATAATAGCCGAGCAGTTTGAAAAACATATACGGGCAATAGTGCCGCCAACCATGAAAGTACGTGTAAGTAATTTGCATGGTGCCGACCCTGCCTTAACTCCTCGAGATAGCAATGGCGTAAAAGCGGCTGTGAAGGCATTGGAAACTGCATATGGTAAAAAGCCGGTGTTAAGCAGAGAGGGCGGTTCGATACCCGTATGTTTATTGTTCGATACTATTCTTTCGGCGCCGACGGTATTGATGGGCTTCGGACTCAATTCCGAAAATGCTCACTCTCCCGATGAACATTTTTCATTGGATAACTTTGAAAAAGGTATTGTTGCAACTGCCGCTTTTTATAAGGAGTTTGTACTCGAATAAAGTACTAAGGTGATTATACTATGAAAACCGCTTTATTGGTTTTGTTTTTTATTGCGACGCATTGTGCTTTTGCCCAAAAAGTATTATTGGTAGATGATGATACATATTCAAAACCCGATCATTACCCGCGTATAAAAAACGCAGTAGCTTTGGCAATAAGCGAGAAAAGCGGTTATGAATTAACGGAATATATAGCCGGTATTGATGATGCTTTGAAATTGGATCAAGCACTTTCTTATAATCTTATTATATGGTATTGCGGCAATACGGGCATAGGTACACATTTGTGGAATGAAAATAAAACCGATAATACGCTTATAGCGCAGTTAGTAAACGAGGGTGTTAATCTATGGATTATAGGTAATGATTTTTTGCTTAACCGTTATGGCAATGCATCGAAAGAGTTTGTTGAGGGGGACTTTGCTTATGATATATTGGGTGTACAAACATTAATCGGTGAATCGAAAAAGAACGATGGGGATATAGGGCTTTCTTTTATTGTTTCCAATACAGTGAGCGATTTAAGTATAGATACATTGAGATGGGATGATAATTTGTGGTATGCGGACGCTTGCGTTGTGCGAGATGGCGTACAATCTATTTATACAATGCTCCCGATGAATATGTTTTTGGTGGTAAAAGCATAATGTGGGTAAAAAGTAATCCCGATAAAGGAAAAATGTTGGTTTCCGCTTTCGACCCTTGGTTCATTGATGATTCCGAAAAATTACATCTATTCTTTTCTCATTTTACTGAATATCAAACAACGACGAGTATTAAGGAACAAATAAGCACGAATGCAAAGATTTTTCCGAATCTGGCTTCCGATTTTATCTATTGTAGTAATATCCCCGCACCAGTTTCGGGTAATGTACTAATAACCGATATTCTTGGAAATGAATTTGTGCAACATATACAGGTATCGGATAATGATAATTGGAATGTTAATCTTGGTATATTGCCGAACGCTACATATGCGATACATGCGAACAATCACGTGTTTACCGTCGTTATTTGCCGATAGCAATAAGAAAATTTACTCTATAACTTACAAGAAAATAGCACGATTTCCGTTTGTAATTGCATATGTTAAATCGAATATTATATCCATAGTATAAGGAATAATTAAAATGAGTACAAAAATCGAAATTCCGCAATCGGCACTTGCAGAAGCGCAGCGCACCTATTTGGCACGTGTTTATGGCTGGATGGTAGGGGGCTTGGCATTAACGGGAGCGGTTGCCGCTTGGGTTACTCAATCTTATGAATTTCAGCAGTTTCTTGACTTGAATGGTTGGCTTCGTATAGTTCTTGTATTTACTACGCTCGGAATTGTAATTGCAATGTCATCAGCAATCAATCGGATGAGTTCTGCTGTTGTTTCAGCATCATTTCTACTTTATTCTGCTTTGAGTGGACTGACTGTAGGTATCGTTTTACTCAATTATACAGCCGAATCTGTTGCACCGGTATTTTTTATAACGGCTGGTACATTTGGAGCAATGAGCTTATACGGTTTTACAACAAAACGAGATTTAACCTCTTGGGGCAGTTTTTTCCTTATGGGGCTTATAGGAGTTATCATTGCTTCCGTAGTGAATATATTTTTGCAAAGTTCGGCTTTTTATTTTGTTATATCTTGTGTCGGTGTTTTAGTGTTTGTCGGTCTTACGGCTTATGATACTCAAAAAATTAAAGAAAATTGGGAAGTTGAGATGATGGGAACGGAGATTGCTCGTAAATCATCCATAATGGGTGCTTTGAATCTGTATTTGGATTTTGTTAATCTTTTCTTAATTCTCTTACGTTTTTTCGGTGATCGCCGCTAATAGAAACGAAAGCATTTACTCTTTTTTTAAGGTACAATGATAACCCCTGTATTTGCTCTTGATGCTGAGGACTTGTTTGAGACAGGTCAATATATCGATGCCATTGCATTGTGTAAACAGGGCTTGGAACTATATCCCGAATATGCTTCGGGTTATGTTGTACTGTATAGAGCCCTTATAGCTTTGGAGCGTGAAGCGGAAGCGTTAAATGCCTTGGATTCGGGTTTGGGGGCATTGCCCGCAAATAGAATATTATTGCGTTTATTGAATGAACATTCTGCTAAATACGATACGACAAAGGCTGATGAACCCATAGAGTTTCCGGCTATTGTTTCATTAGATGAACCCCTTTCTTCAGTGCGGGAGTTACAAGTATCCGACTCAGATACACAGCAAGAGATTTCCATTGAGGGAATTGAGGCGGAAACTGTAGTTACAGCCATTGGTGAGGATATAAAGCCGGTTTATGAAGGAATTGCGGACATCTTACTTGCTTCGGATGACATTAGCGAAGTAATATCGGCGGATAATCAAGCAGTGAATGCTGCGGGTGAAAAAAGTTTGGAACGATTGTCATATCCTGCCTTACGCATTATCGAGTCCGCTTCGCAGGGCGAAAAGGTGCTTATTCGTGCTTCGAGTATAGGTTTGATACCCGGTTTGCAGTTTACACCGATGAGTTTACGAAAACCTGCACGCAGATTTTCCTCCGAATTGCCGGAATTGCCTCCGTTCAGAGAATTTGAACAACCGGTGATAGTGGAAGCCGAATTGGTAGAGACCGATGTAAAAACGAAAACTCCATTGGAAGAGCTTGCCGCGCGTTTGGAAAAAGCAAGGGTTGCTATTGTTCAGGACGAAACGCCTACTATACAAGATAATACAGTAGAAATCGTTTCGACGGCGACAGAGACGGTAGCCAAAATTTATGAATCGCAAGGAGCATATTCTCAAGCTGTTAAAGTGTATAAACAACTTGCACAAGCAAAACCTGAACTGAAAGAAAAGTACGAAGCCCTTATTGAAAGGATTCGTAATAATGCGGATGTGAAAAAGACGCGATGAAAAATGTGCGTATTTTTGTTAAATATTTAAAACGGGATACTAAAGTACATTATGGAAGATTTGTTAGGTAAAGAATTCAGGTGTTTGGATAAGGGTTTTGTACGACTCATTGATTATATGGGTAATGATGATTCGATTGTACAGGCGGCGCGTGTTTCATATGGTTCGGGAACAAAAAGAGTTCATGAGGATAGAGGACTCATTCGTTATTTGATGCGACATCAACATACAACTCCATTTGAAATGGTGGAGTTTAAATTTCATGTGAAATTGCCCATTTTTGTTGCAAGACAATGGATAAGACATCGTACGGCGAATGTGAATGAGTATAGCGGACGCTACTCGGAAATGAAGGATGAATTTTATACGCCGGAAGAACAGTTTTTACGAAAACAGAGTTTAACAAATAAACAAGGTCGTTCGGAGGAAGGTTTCCAGACCGAAGAAGCGCAAGCAATTATCTCTTCGTTTGCCGATTTAGCCGATAATTCGTATAAACAATATGAAGAACTTCTTGAAAAAGGTGTTGCAAGGGAAATTGCGCGGATAGTTCTGCCGGTTTCAAATTATACGGAATGGTATTGGAAAATAGACCTCCATAACCTATTCCACTTTTTACGTTTACGATTGGATGCGCATGCGCAGTATGAGATTAGGGTATATGCCGAAGCAATGGCGGAAATAGCTAAACAGATCGTACCAGTTGCTTATGAAGCATTCGAAGACTATATGCTCCATTCGGCAAAGTTTTCCCGATTGGAATTGCTTACTTTAAAAACAATGTTAAACGATACGAACCCCACAATGGAGTTAATGGAAAGTATCGGTTTGAAGAAACGTGAACAACATGAATTCCTTGATAAGATTCGCATATTCTTTGAATAGTATCTCGCGATACGTTCTTACTATTTGTACCGTCATTCTGATAGGTACTATGCTTGTTTCATGCGGAGAAGAACCTGCAAAACCGATAGACAAAACGGAACCTTTGGTAAAGATTCCGCAGGGATTTCCCGAAATCGTATCGCCGCCCGATAATATTCTGACAAAGGATAAAATAGCACTTGGCAGAATACTGTTCTACGATAAACAACTCTCGCGTGACGGAAGCGTAGCATGTGTTGATTGCCATAAACAACATCTTGCTTTTACCGACGGTTTACCCGTTAGCAAGGGTGTCGGGGGAGAAATTGGGGGAAGAAATTCTCCTACAATCGTTAACTCTGCATACTCGGCACAATTATTTTGGGATGGGCGTGCACAATCGCTTGAAGTACAAATAAGGGGCGCAATGTTCAGTCCATTAGAGATGTATGCCGATGAGAATATGATTGATGAACACTTGAGAACGAGTAAGGACTATAAAGCAAGGTTTGCCACCTCATTCGGAACGGATTCCGTACCGAATACAAGTTTGGCTGTAAAAGCAATCGCTGCTTTTGTAAGAACGGTCATTTCCGGTAACTCTCGTTATGACCGTTATTCGAGAGGTGAAAAAACGGCTCTTACCGATAATGAAATTGCGGGTATGAAATTATTTTTTAGCGAACGAACTCAGTGCGCTTCATGCCATAAAGGATTCAATTTTACCGACGATATGATACACTCTACCGGTTTATATGTTCACTATTATGATAAAGGTCGAGCACTTATTACCGGAAACCCGAAAGATGAAGGAACATTCAAAACACCAAGTTTACGTAACTGTGGTTTAACCGCGCCGTTTATGCATGACGGAAGTGTAGCTACATTGGAAAAAACGATAGAGCATTATGATCATGGCGGTAAGGCATTCAAAAATAAGGACGAGCGAATTATACCCTTACATCTTACCGAGCAGGAAAAGTCGGATTTGATAGCCTTCTTACACAGTTTAACTGATGATGAGCTTATAAAAAAACAAGAATATTCAGCACCATAGAAGAGTGAATACCACCGCTAATCTATGCCGTACAAACGTTTGAAGCAGGGCGAAAGTATCGTTGTGCCCTTAAAACATTGTTAAAATAGCTATTTTTTCGTATTTTTGCGCTTTGCTAATGGTTCGACCACTTCAAAACCTTACGATGAAAGGGTAAATATGGCACGTGTTAGACGCGCAAAAAAGGTAAAGTATCTCAAATTATACTCGCCATTTTTAATGCGGGAGACAAAGCACGAACTAATTGGCGAACCGATGGTAACGGAATCCGGTAATCGTCGTCAATGGGCTCGTTGCACGGTAAGCAGACACTCCCAAATGGTTGACCTTGATGCCTTGGAAGCAAAGCAGGATAAATCGTCGGCAATTGTCCCGATTTCAAAAGATGATTCGATTCCGTATAGTCCACGTGAAGAATATCAGATTGGTGAGATCATCTACCATAAAGCGTGGGATGACATCGGTATTATTACGGGTAAAGATTTGACCTCAAATGGAGGTCAGGCGATTATTGTTCAGTTTGAAAAGAACAAAGAAAAGCGTTTAATTGAGAAATTAATTATCTAATGTTTAACTCATAGAGGTCTGTTCACCATGATTGGCGTAACAATCCAAGCAAATGAAAATATTGATCGTGCTTTGCGTCGTTTCAAAAAGAAATATGAGCGTAGCGGGGTTCTTCGTGAATTCAAAAAACGCACATACTACTTAAAGCCGTCAATAGAAAAGCGCATGTCGCACATGAAAGCGGTTCGCCGCCAACATCGTGCAACAATGGAACAAGAGTAGTCCCTTTTGCGGGAGTACTTTTCCGCTTGCAGAAATAAAAAAGCCGTTTGATATTATCAAACGGCTTTTTTATTATCAACTTTTTGCTAGAACCCGACTTATTTGCCTGTACCGGGTTTTTCGGTGCGCCAGCCCCAATCCATATATAAATCGTAAATGCCGCCCGAATCGGGTGATGTTGTTGCAATTAGCGGTGATGTTGTTTCTGCTGTTGTTGTTGTTCCGCCTACAATTGCTGTCATTTCAGCGGGGGTCAATGTTTGGAATTCGCGTTTCATCGAAGTCCCTTTCTATGAAATTATGAATAATAAATGAACCCAATGGGTTTTGTAATTGTTGTCTTTTTAGTTTCTTTTCTCATTACGCCAGCCCCAATCGCTATACAAATCGAATGATCGTAAGGATTCAGAACAATTTGATACTTCTATGATTGAAGTTTGATTCTGTTCCTTTGGCTTTTCGCTAATATCATTGACAAAATCTTTCATAACGATAAAATTTATAACGTATTAGTTGATTCAACTAATCCAAATATAATAGAATGCAAAGTAATACGCAAATAAAATTACTCTTTGGGTCTCAAAAACGCTAAAACTTAACATTTTACCGCTAATCCTCTCTGTAAACACTTTATAATGTTATGTTTTATTAGTTTTTGATTGTAATGGGGTAGTTTGTCGGGCTTCCGTAATTTTGTAGAAGACTGTATTGTTTAACTTTTCCGGCTTTTATAGGATGACACGTTCAGAAACGGACTCAATGGGAACAATCGAGGTTCCTTCTAATCAATATTATGGTGCACAAACAGCACGCTCTCTCATTCATTTTGCCATTGGTAATGAAAGAATGCCGAGAGAGTTGATAAGGGCATTAGGTATATTGAAAAAAGCGGCGGCTTTAGTGAATAATGAACTCGGAATACTTTCGGACGAAAAAAAGACATTGATTTCTCAAGCGGCTGATGAAGTGATTGCGGGTACACTCGATTCACATTTTCCGCTTTCAATATGGCAAACGGGTTCGGGTACTCAAACCAATATGAATACGAATGAAGTTATTTCCAATCGTGCTATTGAAATCGCGGGCGGCGAAATGGGTAGCAAAAAACCCGTTCATCCGAATGATGATGTGAATAAGAGTCAAAGTTCCAATGATACATTTCCGACAGCTATGCACATAGCTGCTGCGGAACAAACATTACACCACCTACTGCCTGCCGTTATTCAGTTGCGTGATACTCTTGCTAAAAAGGCAGTCGAATTTTCGGGTATTATCAAAAGCGGAAGAACACATCTTATGGATGCAACTCCCATTACTCTTGGGCAGGAATTTTCGGGTTATGTACAACAACTGACGAATGATGTTCAGAGAATCAATCTTGTTCTCGGCGGATTATTGGAACTTGCTTTGGGCGGAACAGCGGTTGGAACCGGACTTAATACTCATCCCGAATTTGCAGTGCGCGGTGCTACTAAAATTGCAGAATTGACCGGGATACCGTTTACATCCGCTCCGAATAAGTTTGAGGCACTTGCCGCGCATGATGCTTTGGTATTTGCTCACGGTGCAATGAAAACATTGGCGGCATCTCTTATGAAAATTGCAAATGATATTCGTTGGATGGCTTCAGGGCCCCGTTGCGGTTTGGGTGAAATAGCTATTCCCGAAAATGAACCCGGCTCATCGATTATGCCCGGTAAGGTTAATCCTACACAATCGGAAGCTATGACAATGGTAGTCGCGCAGGTAATGGGTAATGATGCTACCATAAACTTTGCGGGAAGCCAGGGCAATTTTGAATTGAATGTATTCAAGCCGGTTATAATTTATAATTATCTGCAAAGTGTTCGTTTACTTGCCGATTCGTGTATAATGTTTAATGAACATTGTGCTGAAGGTATTGAGCCGGTTGCAGATAAGCTGGAGTATTATAATCAGAATACTCTTATGTTGGTAACGGCACTCAATACGCATATCGGCTATGATAATGCTGCAAAGATTGCAAAACATGCCCATAAGAATAACACTACATTAAAGGCGGCAGCTTTGGAGTTGAATTTGTTAACGGCTGAACAGTTTGATATGTGGGTGAAACCTGAAGATATGCTGGGACCCAATATTTAATATATATGAATATTCGCGTACATCCGATAACACCGGAGCGATATAAAATGGAAGAAGCTGCGCGCCTTGTACAAAAAGGCGCGTTGCTTTTGTATCCTACCGATACGGGATTTGCATTAGGATGCGGGCTTTCCAATAAATCGGCTATAGAACGTATTCGCAAACTTCGTAATCTGCCTGACAAAAAACCGCTTACCTTTATTTGTGAATCATTACGTTCAATTGCCGATTATGCTCAAGTTTCCAATCAGGCGTTTAAGATGATAAAAAAACTTACGCCGGGACCCTTTACATTTGTTTTGCCTGCTTCGCGTGCAGTTCCTCGTTTTGTGCATGATGATAAGCGCAAAACAGTTGGGATACGCATACCTGATAGTGCCGTAGCCAATACCCTGCTCCATTATTGTCAGATGCCCTTAATTTCCATCTCCGCGCAATTGAATGACGATGACATTGTACCTGATGGGGATTTTGACCCTTCGGATATTTTATTTGCCTATGAGAATAAGGTTGATGTAGTTATTGAACCTGAGTGGTTCGATTTTCAGGGGGAGTCAACGATCATTGATATGACAGGGGAGGAGTTTGTGATTGTAAGAGAAGGTGCCCAAGTGGAAAAAGTTCTTGCTGAGATAGGTGGTTAATAACCACCTACAATAATTTATAAAAAATACGTTCGCAAAATTTATTACGCATATACGTATTGTATTTACACCTGTAAATTCAAGTTGTTCATACTGTGGAGCAGATAAAAAAACAATGTATGTATGAATGAAAAAAAATAAAACTCGCAAAACCATTCCATACCCGTACATTCTTTACCTGTGGGAATGTATATCCTTTTGATAGAAAATAATGGTATGAAATACCATGAAAAATTCATTATAGCGCAATAAACATAAAAGAGATTATCCCACTTTTAGTATCGGTATAAGGACAAGAATACCGGATTGTCGTATTTCTATTTGTGAATAGTAACGCAGTAACACATTCTCATCAGCCGGCAGAGATGCAGGCATATGCTATATAAAAGTACCTACCTTTGTTAGAAATACATAACCATTACTTACAGAGCGCTTACTATACGTATCTTTGAATCAATTTCTCGGGGTTTGTACGTTTCATACGAACGGAGGGACTATGTCTTTCACGTTTATACCTTTATTCGATTCCATTGACTTTCCTTAAAACAGAATACTAATTCTCATTATACTATAAGGATTCCTTATGCGCTTTTTTGCCATTTTGTTCTTGTCCATTGTGACATTGTTTTCTCTGCTTGCTCCGAATGCTATAGCCCAGAATATACCCGGGCAAATCAGCTATCAGGGTGAGATACGTATGGGAAGCAAAGTACCTGCCGATGGTTTGTATATGATGACTTTTGCCATCTATACGGCACAACAGGGCGGGCAGCCGATATGGTTAGAATCGAGGCAGGTCAAGCTCGAAGGCGGTTTATTCAATATTATGTTGGGTGAATTAGTTCCGCTATCGGAATTACCGAAAGATGCCTGGATAGGTATGCGTTTTGGTGCTGATGAGGAATTCGGTCGTACAAAATTCTTGAGTGTACCCTATGCCTTTACGGCACAAAACTTGGCGAAAGATGCCAAAGGGGCGGTACTCTCGCTGAATGGTCAACAAGGTAATATTGAGGTACGTGGTACGGATGGACTCTCCGTACGTACCGATAATGGTGCCCTTATTGTAGGACTAAGCGCGGAGAAAAAAAGTGAAGGTATATTGAACCAAGGTACCGAATGGGTATTGGCAGGCAATACCAATGCGACGGTCAATAGCTGGTTAGGCACATCGAATAATATACCGCTTATAGTAAAAACGAATAATACCGAACGTATGCGCATCCTTTCGACGGGTAATGGCAATATCGGTATCGGCGAAACGAATCCGAACTCCCGCCTTACGGTCGCCAGAACATTTCATTTGACCAATTTAGGCGGTGCGCCGGAGTTAAAACTTTCCGCCGCTTCGGGTACAAATGCCACGACATTCAAAACAGGTGTTCAATCATCGAATATTATCTATACCTTACCCACCGATGATGGCAATGATGGCGATGTATTACTTACCGACGGTTCGGGTGTACTTTCTTGGGGACAAGCAGGATGGGGTGTGAACGGTAATAATAATATTACATCCACCAAATTTATCGGAACCACCAATGCACAACCTTTTATAGTAAAAACGAATAATGTTGAACGTTTGCGTGTAACAAGCACGGGGGCTTTAGGTATCAATGAAGATAATCCGACACAGAAATTAGAAGTAGCGGGTAATATTTTACTAAAGCCGGATGGCAGTAATACCGGAGAATTACGCATACAAGAACAAAGTGGCGGTATGGGCAATAATTACACAGCTTTCCGTTCGGGTAATATGCCTATGAATATCACCTATACTTTGCCGACGGAAGCACCATTACCGGGTGAGGCATTAATGGCTAATGCTGGGAATGTTCTTACATGGGGTAATCCTGTTGCATCAGGATCGGCAGGTGGCGATTTGACGGGTACATATCCCAATCCTGAAATTGCGGCGGGCGTGATTGTCAATGCGGATATCAATGCTGCTGCAGCAATAGACTATAGCAAATTGAACTTATCGGGGGCTATACAAGGCAGTGATATAGCATCGGGCACATTTACAACGGTAAATAGTCATATTGCCTTAAGCAATAATGATGATAATGCACGTGAATTACGATTATTGGAACCGAATGGTTCGGGTACAAATTATACCGCTTTCCGAGCAGGCATACAAGCAGCGGATATAATTTATACCTTACCGACAGCCGATGGCTCAAGCGGACAAGTATTAAGAACCGATGGTGCGGGAATATTGACTTGGACATCATCATTACAACACTTTATTGAAAGTGTCAATACAAGTGCGCCCAATGCTACGGTACCTATTGTACAATTACTTGCCAATAATGCTGCGACGGATGTGGATATTGCTCTTACACCAAAGGGTAGCGGTGCCTTAACGGCACAGATTGCGGATAATACCACAACGGGTGGTAATAAACGTGGTAGTTATTCTACGGATTGGCAAAGAGTAAGGTTTGCAAACACACAAGTAGCAAGTGGTAGTTATTCCACAATAGGCGGTGGTCGATTTAATACCGCAAGTGGTGCTCAATCCACAGTCGGCGGTGGTTCTAATAATACCGCAAGTGGTTCTATATCCACAGTCGGCGGTGGTGTTGAAAATACCGCAAGTGGTTCTATATCCACAGTCGGCGGTGGTCAAGATAATACCGCAAGTGGTCTTGTTTCCACCGTGGGCGGTGGTCATGTAAATACCGCAGGTGGAGAGTATTCCACAGTCGGCGGTGGTCAATCTAATACCGCAAGTAATAATTATTCCACTATAGGCGGTGGTTATTTAAATACCGCAAGTAATAATTATTCCACTATAGGCGGTGGTTATTTAAATACCGCAAGTGGTAGTTATAGCTCTATTCTTGGAGGTAGCGGACTAACACTTTCCGGAAGCGGGAGCGTCGGCTATTTGGGGAGGAATACCGGAGATAATAATATGACCGTATCGGATTCGAATACTGCTGTTTTCGGTAATACGGATTTATGGCTTGCGAATAATGATACGAGCGCGAGGGCATTACGTTTTTATGAAGCGAATAGCACAGTCGGAGTTTTTCCTCCGGCGGGTATAAATTATACTGCCTTCAAAGCAGGTGTCCAATCAGCGGATATTATTTATACCTTACCGACAGCCGATGGCTCAAGCGGACAAGTATTAAGAACCAATGGTTCGGGTGTGTTGAGTTGGACATCGGCAGGATTAGCTCATTTTTTGGAATCAGTCAATACTGCCGCGCCGAATGCTACGGTACCTGTTGTACAATTACTTGCCACGAATGCTGCCACGAATGTTGACATTGCTCTCACACCGAAGGGTACAGGAGCATTAACCGGACAGATTGCGGATAATACCGCAACGGGTGGCAATAAACGCGGTACTTATGCCACTGACTGGCAGCGTGAAAGAACTGCAAGTACTCAAGTAGCAAGTGGTGATTATTCCTTTATTGGTGGTGGTTATCGTAATACGGCAAGTGCGGAGGGTTCTACGGTAAGCGGCGGCGGCGAAAATATCGCAAATAACATTTACACTACCGTTGGCGGCGGCGGCGAAAACACATCAAGTGGCAATTATTCTACAGTGGGTGGTGGTCAGAGTAATACGGCAAATGCCGATTATACCGTAATTGGAGGCGGTTTTGATAATACTGCAAGTGGTAGTACCTCCATCGTGAGCGGCGGTCAGAACAATTCGGCGAGTGGTAGTTTTTCTACTATTGGTGGCGGAAGTCAGAATATAGTGAGCAATGATTATTCGACCGTAAGCGGCGGGGAGCAAAATGACGCAACGGCAGTACAATCTACCGTAAGCGGCGGTTTCTTTAATAAAGCAACGGGTGAACGATCGGCAATAATCGGCGGAATTATCAATACGGCAAGCGGCGATTATACATCCATTCTCGGTGGACGGGGACTCACAGTTTCGGGTACGGGAAGCATAGGTTATTTGAGTAATAGTGGCGGATTGCATGACATGACGGTATCGGCAAATAAGACAGCCGTATTCGGCAATACGGATATGTGGCTCATCAATAATGATAGTACTGCGCATGAACTTCGTTTTTATGAAGCAAGTACAGACGGAACCAACTATACTGCCTTCCGAGCAGGAACACAGTCAGCAGACATAACCTATACCTTACCGACAGCTGATGGCACAAGCGGACAAGTATTAAGTACCGATGGTTCCGGTATATTGAGTTGGACATCATCATTACAACACTTTATTGAAAGTGTCAATACTGCCGCGCCGAATGCTACGGTACCTGTTGTGCAATTACTTGCCACGAATGCCGCCACGGATGTGGATATTGCTCTTACCCCGAAGGGCAACGGTGCCTTAACGGCGCAGATTGCGGATAATACAACAACGGGTGGTAATAAACGGAGTATATATGCAACGGATTGGCAACGATCAAGAAGTGCGAATACTCAAGTGGCAAGCGGTAATTATTCCGTAATTGGCGGAGGTAGTGATAATGTGTCAAGTGCTGATCATTCTGTTGTTAACGGTGGTATTGGTAATACGGCAAGTAATTTGGGAGCGACTGTGGGTGGAGGTGCAAGTAATATTGTAAGTGGTACTTTTTCCACTGTGAGCGGTGGTCTTACTAATGTAGTAAGTGGTGATTTTTCCTCAATTCTTGGTGGTCGCGGACTAACACTTTCCGGAAGCGGAAGTGTTGGTTTTTTGGGTAATGTTACTACAGGTAATACTATGTCAGTTTCGTCAACTAATACTGCTATATTCGGTAATACGGATTTATGGCTTGCGAATAATGATAATAGCGCAAGTGCTTTACGTTTTTATGAAGCGAATAGCACAACGGGGGCATTTCCTCCTGCAGGTATAAATTATACCGCCTTCCGAGCAGGAACACAGTCAGCGGATATTACCTATACTCTGCCTGCTGCATTGCCAACAACTAATGATCAAGTATTAAGCAGCGCAACCGATGGTACACTCAGTTGGAAAATCAATAAAGTAACAGTAAGTTATGATCCGGCATCCGTGCCTGCAAATTCCTTTGCCAACCTTGTTATTACCACAACGGGTATAGTAACAACGGATGCTGTCAATGTCAGTAGAGTAGGGGGATTTGGCGATTTAATTGTTGCCTCGGTCTATGCCAGTGCCGCCGATGAAATAACGGTACGAGTATATAATCCTACCGGAGGTGCAATAGACTTATCCTCTGCCGATATATATGTCGGTGTGAACAGATAAAAAGAAAAGGAAAATGTTTGTATGAAAGAAGGCGGAAAGAAATTTCCGCCTTTTATGTAAATCTACTTATGCCATACAAAAGATTAGGGGACAAAATTGCCCCACATTTATAGAAGAAACCTGTCAACAATAGAAGTACTTAAACAATGCGAATAGGTATATAAATATCTTCTTCCGAATCGGGGTCATTATTCTTGTATTTTTCTCCTAAAACTTCAAAGTGCGGTCTCGAATCAAGTACATATCCTGATTTTGGCAACCACTCAGCATATATATACCTAAAAATACTTTTGTCGGTGCTTAATCCTTTATAGGTAAATACAGCATAAAGTCCGCTCGGCAGATGGAATGTTTTCATTTCGGAAGGAACGGCATCAGTATTTTGTACTTCGACTAAAGCCCATTTTTCAAATGTATTGAGCGGGCTGAATTGTCGGAAATAATCATTATTATATATCTGCAACGAAATCAAATCGGATGATACCGTATTCGTTATGTTTTTCCGCTGAGGCATAAATTTTTGCCATAACTCCGCAGTTTTATTCTCCGAAAGAGACATGACCGCACTTATTCCCACCAAAATTTTGGATTCGATTGTTTCAATACGAGGGGTGTTACTCATGAATGATAATATTGTATTTGGTTAAAAGACCCGTAATTCCATCCAAAGAGAATTTCGCTTTTTTCATGATATTCTTATCAGGGTCGAATGAATAATTAAATGCCGTTCGGAAGTCTGTTTTTTCCAAGTTTGTTCTATCGAAAACTGCGCCTGATAAATCGCTTTCTGCAAAGGACGAGTCCTTAAGTACCGATTCCGTAAAGTCGGCATTATGTAGCTGACACTTTGTAAACAGCGTTGTAGGAATATTCATTTTATAAAAGGAAGAATCATTGAGAATGCAATTCTCAAAGCGAAATGAAAGCCCGAATGAATTACAGTCCTCAAAGCGAAGTCCCAACATTTTGCAATTCTTAAATACGATGTCTCTAAAAGCGGTATCGGCAAGTATAGCCAAACTTATATTGCAGCCGATAAAGGTACAGCCGATAAATTTTATTTCTGAAAGATTGCAGCCCGACATATCACAATTACTGAATACACATTGCTCATATTCCGTACTCTCAAGGGGTGTTTCTCTAAAATCCCTTTTATCATATAATTCATCGGTAACTAAGTTCATTTTATTTACCCTTGACATGTTTTAATAAGTCTTCCAAATAGTCAATTTGAACTTGTTGTATTTCCAACAATCTTCTGTTTTGCTGTACCAGTAGGTGGTCAATTTTTTCGCTCAATAGTTGAATTTCTAATTCGGCTTTTAAATTGATTTTATAATCGTGTTCGGAACGCACTCTGTCCTTTTGTTCCTGTCTGTTTTGACTCATCATAATAATCGGTGCCTGAATTGCTGCCAAACATGAAAGGATGAGATTGAGAAGAATAAATGGGAAGGGGTCGAATGGTTTGGTTGTAAGTACCCAGATATTAATAAGCATCCAGATCAGTATAAAAGAAAAGAAAGCCACAATAAAAACCCAACTACCACCGAAGGAAGCAATTTTATCCGCTAACTTTTGCCCGATAGTCAATTTTGATTCTATTTCATCCTGAATATTCTCCGAAAGAATGGCATTCTCACGTATTGCCTTTATCACATCCATATCTATACGCGCCAACTCGCCTTTTTCTTGTTCAACAAGTTTTGTAAGATACAATCGCCTATATTTATTGAGCTCTTCAAGAGAAATAAAACAGTTTTCATTAATTTCAGGATACTCCGATTGTAGGAGTTTAAATACTCCCTCGCGTATTTCACGAACCTTTATGGATTCACCATGCCTGATTTCTTGTTTACTTATATAGCTTTTTTCCATTTTTTTTTGAATAGTGAATGCTCGAATAAAAAATGAAGTTACTCTTCAAGACTTTCTCTTATATTCAAATAACTCTGATACCGTTCGGGATGTATAAGCCCTTCATGTACGGCGCGTATAATAGCACAATCCGGTTCGTGAATATGGGAGCAGGGCGAAAACTTGCATTCATGCCGGAACTCTTCAAATTCGGGGAAATAATACGGTAATTCATCTTTATCCAAGTCCCAAATGGCAAATTCACGTAAACCGGGAGTATCAACCAAATATCCTCCTTCGGGTAAGCGGAACATCCTAACCGATGATGTTGTATGCATTCCCTTATAAGAATATTCGCTTACTACTCCTACATCTTGTTTATCATATCCTAAGAGCGCGTTTGTTAGCGATGATTTTCCTACGCCGGAAGGGCCGCTTAATACACTTGATTTTCCTATAAGCAATGCGCGCAACTCATCAATCCCCGATAGTTTTTTTACAGAAGTAAAAACTACATCATACTTCAAATCGCGATATACATTCAATTGTTCATCAAGAAAATCCTTAGGCATCAAATCGGCTTTATTGATGCAAATAATGGGATCCAAATCGCCTTTGTCGGCAGCAATTAAATATCTGTCTATAAGCCGAGTATTAAAAAAAGGCTCGGCGGCAGCCATTACAATTATCAACTGATCGACATTGCTTACCATTACTTGTTCGGTTTTATTTTTGGCGGGAATAATACGCGACAGACGTGTATGCCTTTGTCCCACTCTTACTATCGAACCGTCATAATTTTCCCCTATATGCCGAAGCTCAACACCTACATCATCGCCGACTGCAAGTAATGAGGAGTCACTATGTTCCGATGCAATAATACCGGCGGCCGAACATTCAAGGCATAGTGCTGCAGTATTCTCGGAATCATGTATATCAACAAGCCAACGTGCACCTACTCCCGCTATTACTTTGCCCGTATGAGTTTCATTAATTCTTTCCGTATCACTTATAAGGCGGGTTTTTTTATAGTTGTGTTTATTCTTTTTATCGGATACTTCGGTATTGATATTCGAGACTTTAACATAGCCGAGCTCATCATCCTCTTCGTTTGCAATTATCTCTTTTTTTCTTTTTTTCTGTTTCATTGGTAGATAACGGTGTCAAGAAAAATACACACTCTTATAGGAAATGTTTAAGAAAATTGACAAAAAATACTGTTAGCTTACTTCTTTTTACTAAATTTACGTCAGTTTTACAAACAATCATTCATTATTTGGTGAAATATCGTTGGATAGTCCGTGAAAACACAAACGAAAGTATCATACAACAACTGACAAGTTCGATAGGGATTCCGCCGAGTCTGGCGCGTGTTTTGGCAGCACGCGGCGTATCAAGCGGAGATGAAGCTGTTCACTTCTTGCAACCTTCTTTAAAAGAGCTACATGATCCGTTCTTAATGGACGGAATGGAGAAAGCGGTTGAAAGGATTGAATCTGCGATTGCCCATCGTGAACTTATCTGGATTCACGGCGACTACGACGTTGATGGTACTACGAGTACATCCTTGCTTATGATGTTCCTAAGGGAACTTGGAGCAGATGTTCAGTATTTCATACCCGATCGGCAGGGCGAAGGGTATGGCTTGAGTGTTACGAGCATAAATCAAGCCAGGCAAAATAATGCCACGCTTATTATTACGGTTGATTGCGGAATTACATCCGTAGAACCCGTACGTTTGGCGGCAAGTTATGGTATCGACACGATAGTGTGCGATCACCATGAACCGGCGGAATCATTGCCCGATGCTGTTGCTATACTCGATCCGATTAAACCCGGATGCACATATCCTTTCAAGTTTCTTGCGGCATGCGGTGTTGTGTTCAAATTGGCACATGCAATTAGTATAAAACGTAATGAGCCGGAACGTGCTTTTGAATATTTGGATTTTGTTGCTTTGGCTTCGGCTGCTGATATTGTGCCTCTTGTCGGTGAAAACCGCACACTCGTACACTTTGGATTGAAGGTTCTGAACAGCAAAACAAGACCGGGCTTTAAAGCATTGCTTGACGTTGCCGATATTGCTATTAATAGCGTGAATACCGCCGATGTTATTTTCGGATTGGCTCCGCGTATTAATGCGGCAGGTAGAATAGGCGACGCAAAAAGAGCTGTGGAAATGATGTCGCAAAAGGATGAGGGTACTGCTTATGCCATTGCGCAGGAATTGGAAAGAGATAATCGCAGACGCCGCTCGATTGATGAGACCACTTTTACAAGTGCATTAAAAGAAGCCGAACGATTACTTCTTGAAGACCCTAAAAGGCGTTCGATAGTATTGCATAAGCCGGATTGGCATGCCGGAGTCATCGGTATAGTTGCATCGCGTTTGGTTGAGAAATTTCATCTTCCGGTGGTGATGCTGACAACTGTTGATTATTATGCAAAAGGTTCGGCAAGAAGCATAAGGGAGTTTGATATACATGCCGCATTAAAATCATGCGAAGATTTATTAGTCGAATTCGGCGGACATAAACATGCAGCCGGATTAACTCTCGAAGAATCGCAAATACATAAAATGCGCCAACGTTTCGATCAGTATGCGAAAGATCATGTAACGGATTCGATGATGGAAAGAGAGATAGTGATTGATACCGAGCTATCATTGAATGAGTTATCACCTCACTTTTTCCGTTATTTAAGGCAATTTGCTCCTTTCGGACATCATAATCCGAAACCTATTTTTTATTCGCGCGCCGTTCATTCGGCAAACGGTGTAAAAATAGTAGGCAATAATCACCTGAAATTTCGTGCTTTACAGTCGAATTTCGTTATTGATGCAATCGGCTTTAATCTTGGCTCCAAGGCGGGTTTATGTACAAATGGCAAACAATTTATGATAGCTTATACCTTAGAAGAAAACGTACATAAAGGTCAAGTAACTCCTCAGTTGTCTATTAAAGATGTGAGACCCGACGGAGATATATAATTTTTTTATTTATTTTTTGGAGTATTTTTTTTTATTTCGTATTTTCGTGTCGGCTCAATTTTAACATGATGTTCTGAAACATGTTTAGGGTGAGAATGTAATTAGTGGAATACATTTCTCGTCTCTTTATACTGTAATATTAAAGATTCTCTTGGTCTTGTAATAGTAGTAATTCCGGTTGCTTGTATAAAGAACTGCTTAAACTCAGTATTGTGATTGCTTATTTTCTCCCGTGTGGATACCTGTAGTTCGGCGACTTTCTCGCGGTTAAGTTATTTGTTTATTCTTGGGAGAATAGAAAATTTTACTCTGAAGTCCCCCTCCTTTCGTTATGCGGGCACTCTTCCGAAACTTTATTGTTTAGCGTGGGAGAGAAACGAGGGAGGGCATTTTTTAAGAGTATCTATTTGACAGTTTGATCTGAAGTCCCCCTCCTTTCGTTATACGGGCACTCTTCCAAAACTTTATAGTTTAGCG